>JAGQWA010000170.1 GCA_020437725.1 Bacteroidota bacterium
ACTCACTTTCTCTTGACTTTGGGCTGGTCAAAGAATCGATCACTACTAAAACCAAAGCAGTCATTCTACCCCATATTATGGGTTTTGTTGCCAGAGATACTGAAAAGCTTGTTGCCTTTTGTAAGGAAAAAGGTATAGCACTTATTGAAGACTGCGCCCAAGCCATTGGTGCTAAACTAAACGGCGAATTGGTTGGCAATTTTGGAGATGCTGCTATTTTTAGCTTTGAGCAGAGCAAAACCATTACTTGCATTTCTGGTGGCATGGCCACTTGTAAATCACCCGAAATTGCAAAGCACATCGGCAACATTCAAAAGCGATGTGCCTTTCCAGAACTTGAGCTTACCAAACAAATAATGAAAACCACCATTGGCCTTTATAATAAGTTTAGCAGCTCGCTAAGCGAAGTAAAAAAACCTTGGATAATTGCTTTTAACGAAAGGCATTTTATTAAAACCATGCAGCCATGTGAAATTGAGTTTAGGCCTTCTACAACAGCTGGTTTACGAATGGACTCTCTTACAGCAGGATTGCTTTTTTTTCAGCTTCAAAAATTAAAGACTGTAAACGAGCTTAGAAACAAAACTGCGGCAAAATGGAAAAAACAGCTTCGGGAAAAAGTAGAGTGGTTTGAACCTATTGAAAATAGCCAACCAGCTTATTTGCGCTTGCCCTTTAAGGTGCCAAGCAATGAAAAACAAAGTGGCCAATGGGATTATTTCAAAAATTACCGCTTGGGCAAATGGTACAGCACATTACAAGACCCTGCCGATGTGGAGATTGATGGTTTTCCGACAGCAAAAAAAATGTGCGAAACCGTGGTAAACCTGCCCACACTGTTATGATATTTTACCTTTGTTTTAATGGATAGAATAATTGGCGAAATACCAGGAAAAGGAAAAAAACAACTGCTTATTGCCATAGCCGCTATGCATGGAAACGAACCAGCCGGAATTGCAGCAACAGAGCGCGTTTTGGACATTCTTAGGGCTAAACAAGACCAGTTTAAGGGCCGTTTTATCGCCATAAAAGGCAACGTAAAAGCTTCCAACACCAAACGCCGTTATTTAAAGCAAGACCTAAACAGAATTTGGACCGACGACAACATTGCCTTCGCAAATTCTCTTACCGATTTTGAAGATTATCCCGAGCACGAAGAACTGTTAGAAATACATGGTTTAATTGCTAATAAGCTTAAAGATGGTTACGATGAAGTAACCATTATTGATCTACACACAACCTCAGCAAATGGTGGGGTTTTTATAGCCTGCAATGACGAAGAAATTCATAAAAATTTGGTGAGACGCTTACATGTTCCGGTAATTTTAAATCTTGCCAAAGACCTTGAAGGCACAGCCATGCAATACTATTGGGATATGGGCCACCTAGCTTTTGCTTTTGAAGGCGGCAACCACTACAATCCTGAAAGTGTAAATAATATGGAGTCGGCATTATGGTTGTGTTTGGAATACATGGGCATGATTAACCGCCGCCACTTTAGCAATATTGAATTCCACGACCGAAGGCTGATAAAAAGCACAGAAGGCCTTCCCCATTTCTGCCTGTTGGTTCATCATCATCCCATTTCTACCGAAGATGAATTTGTAATGAAACCAGGCTATGTCAATTTCCAACATGTAACTAAAGGAGAAGTATTGGCCATAGACAGAAATGGCGAAATACGCTGCCCGCAAAACGGCCGCATTTTAATGCCTCTTTACCAACCACAAGGCACTGATGGCTATTTTTTGGTTGAAGAACTAAATTAATCTAGTTGTGAGTTTTGAGTCATGAGTGTTGAGTGAGTGCTTAGTCCTTAGTGCTTAGTCCTTAGTGCTTAGTCCTTAGTGTTTAGTAGGATTTCACTAGTGAAATCACTTTTTCAAATTGAGCGAAGCGACCAATTGGCTAATTGTCCAATTATCAAATTATCTCATTACCTAAGGGTAGTTTCTAAACTTAGGTTTAAACATGCATTTAAGCACACGTTTATGCGCTAGTTTACCATCGCCGTTGTAGATATACTTTACCTGGCGCCACATTAGAAAGCAGAAAGTTTCTTTATAAACCAAATTCTCTTCGTCATCGTACATCTTGGTTTTAATGTAGATGGGAATTTCGCATCCATCTCTAAACTTCGACTTTTTCTTGGTTTTCTCTTTAATAATTTTGGTACCGTTGTGGTAGCTGGTCAGTTTCCTTTTTTGACGATATATGTCTTCGCTAATTCTAAACTGCTTATCGAATATTTCAGCTTCAACCACCGTATCGGTGTAGAGCGAAAAAATGGGATGTGGGGGTTCAATAGGTTCACCTGTTAGGGTATCAATGGGCGCAATTTGAATCATAGTATCAGCTGCTTGAGCCACTGAATCTGCATAAAGTTCGGCACTGTCTTTTGGTTCTTCATCAGGTAGGCCTGTAAACATAATCCACATATCAATTTTTCGATAGCGGTGCTCTTCTACCATGGTTTTGCGCTTGCTCTTATAGTTGTACTTGCGTCTTGATTTAAACTGCCCTGTTGGGTAATAATCGTAAATAATTTCTTCGTTCGGCGTAATGCTAATGGCGCCAGAGTCAGGTACGCTTTTGGCAATTTGACTTAATGGAACATACTTGGTGGTTTCTATTGGGCCATAGCAAGCAACAACAAGCATGGCCAAAATGGCCAATAGCAATACATGCTTCATGTTTTTACCTATAAGTATGCTCGTGTTTTGCATAAGTGCGGTGCAAAAGTAAAATAGATTTATAGGCCAGCTAGTCGTTTTTATCCTTTAACAAGTCCGGACGACGGTTTTGGGTTTTTTCTAGCGACTGTTGGTAGCGCCATTCATCAATTTTTGCTTCATGGCCCGACATGAGCACATCTGGCACTTTCCAACCTCTAAACTCAGCGGGGCGCGTATAAACGGGTGCATCAAGCAATTCGCCTTGAAAAGAATCTAGAAGTGCAGAGCTTTCATCGCTCAATACACCTGGAATAAGCCTAACAATAGAATCTGTAAGCACACAAGCGGCTAATTCGCCGCCAGAAAGTACATAGTCGCCAATGGAAATCTCTTTGGTTATGAAATGATCTCTTACACGTTGGTCAACCCCTTTATATCTTCCGCACAAAAGCAAAAGATTTTGTTTGGTTGAAAGGTGGTTGCTCATACCCTGATTTAATACTTCTCCGTCTGGAGTTAGATAGATGAATTCGTCATACACTCTTTGAGACCTTAAAGATTCGATGCACCTAGCTATTGGCTCAATGCCCAACACCATACCGGCACCGCCACCATAAGCGTAATCATCTACATTTTTCCGCTTGGTTTCGGCAATAACATAATCGCGCAAATTATGCGTGTGCATTTGTACCAACCCTTTGTCTTGCGCTCTTTTAAGAATAGATTCATTTAAAATGGCCGCAAACATTTCTGGAAATATGGTAAGAATATCAATTCTCATAAGGCGAAAATATGCCACTGCTTTGTTATTGCCGTATCATGAAAATTTAAGACTTAACATTTGAGTAAACTCTAATTACATTTGTTCATATTGTAAAAGTTGACCTCATGTTAAAATCTCTACGACCGTTATTACTATTATTTATTGGCTTAGGCTTTTCATTTTTTGCAAATGCTCAAAACGACCCAAAGGCCGACATGAACATTAACAACCCCTATGTATGCGAAGGGCAATCTATTAGATTCTTTAATAGATCTAAACTGTACGACAGTATTGTGTGGCACATGGGTAATGGAGACACCAGTAAAGCTGAAAAGTTTGATTATTTATATACAAACCCTAAAAATGGACTGGAAGAATATACAGTTATGTTAATTGCATATGGCAACAACACTGCCGACACTGCTATTAAAAAAGTAACCGTGCAAGCCCACGCTACTGCCTTTTTTAAAGACTCTATAATTGCAACATGGGTACAGTTCTTCCACGAATCGAAAAACTACATTGGTTTAAGTTGGGATTTTGGAGATAAGCAAACATCACTTTCTGACAACCCAAAAATTAGCCACCTATATGCTTCTGGAGGCACTTATAATGTGGTATTAATTGCCAATACAGATTATCAATGCAACGATACTTTTTCTAAAACCATCGTTTTAGTTGACTCATCCCAATCTGGAAGTGTTGGAGATAAAAATCCTTACAAAATGGAAATTTACCCTAACCCTATTATCGACTTTTCGATATTTGCCTTTAACAACAATGCCGAAAAAGCTTTAAAAATTTCAATTAGCGATGCCACAGGCAGGGTTCTTTTCTACCAACATAAACGTTATGTAGCTGGTACTCATAGAATAAACCTTGGCGAACTAATTGGCGAGAACCAAACAGGGTTTTATATTATTTCAATTGCAGATGAGAAAAGCACGTACATCCTTAAATCGATTAAGAACTAGTTTATTTATCATAACAGCATTTGCTTTATCGGCCAATGCTCAAGAAATAAAGCCGGTTGATGAAAATCAATCGGCTTTTTCGTTTACAAAAAGTTCAGTAAAAACCGGTATTTATGGCGGTTTAGTTACTGGAAACAATGAGCGAGGATTAGATCCGCACTTGCAAAAATTTAGGGCTCACAACCAAAGCGAAACAGGCCAACCAAATGAACCAATTCAATATTCTGAAGGTGTGCTAAAAAACATTGGTGCAAGCTTTAAAAAAGAAGCACCAAACCCACGCGTACTAGGTACTTTTTTGGGAAATAGATGGAGTGGCACCCCACCAGATAATGCAATTGCAGTATCTAACGATGGTATTATTTTATGCGCTACCAACATAGACATGTACTATTACGATGAAACTGGAACGCAGCTCGGCTTTAGCACATTTGCCAGATTATCTAGACTGGCTTTTCCTAAGTTAAACGACATACTCTACGACCCAAAAGTGGTTTATGATGAAGAAGCTGACAGGTTTATACTTGTTTTCTTGCACGGAAGCACCCCCGGAAATTCACATATTTTGGCCTTTTTCTCTAAAACAAACAATCCTTTTGACGGGTGGCATGCCTACCAAATTAATGGCGGAGAAGTTGACGAAAATGCGTGGCTAGATTTTCCAAACATTGGCATCAATAAAAATGAGCTGTTTATAACTGGTAATTTGTTCGATGTGAGCAATAAATCAACTGAATCTGTTATATACCAAATAAATAAATGGGATTGCTACAAAGGCGGTGAACTTAGGTTTGTTACGTACAACGGAATGACCGACAGGAGCGGTAGCAATGCCTTTACCATTGTACCCGTAGAGCGCGGCCGTGGAACTTCTAACCAAAACTTTATGCACTTTGTAAGCACCGGAAATTGGCGCGGAAACTTTGTGCAATTCTTTACAATTGACGGCGAATTAGATAATGAAAACACCACATTAAGAAATAGGTTTATACAGGTTGAGAGCTATGCATCTAGCAATTCTGCTCGCCAAAAAGACAGCAACGATGAGCTAGACGGAAGCGATTGCAGGGTTAGAAAAGCCATTTCGATAAACGACAATGCCTTTGTGGTGCACCACACCATTTCTTCAAGAGGTCAAGTGGCAATTATGCTGCACAAATTCCCGATGAGCGATTTTAGAAACGCTGAAACCATTGTTATTGAAGATGGAAATTTTGCCGCCGCTTACCCAAGCATAGCCGCCGCAGGAACCGATTGGGACGATGAAACCGTTGTTATTTGCTACCTAAAAGGTGGCTCTACCATGTATCCTGGTTTTAATGCCGTAGCAGTTGATAATAACTTTGACGTAAGCAGCACCATGATTATAAAAGATGGCGAAGGCTTTATAAACATTGACCCAAATAGTATTGAAGAACGCTGGGGCGATTATAGCTCTATTGCCCGAAAATATAATTCAAATACCGTTTGGGCTTTTGGCTGCATTGGTAATGCTGACAACAACTTCGATAATGTTGTGGGCGCACTATCAATGGATAATTTTGCCAGCATATCCGCAATTTCAAATCCAAAGGTTGAAGTTTTTCCAAACCCTACCGCTCAAAGATTTACGGTAGAGTTTCAATTAACAGAACCTGACCAATTAATTTTTGAACTTTATAACATGCAAGGCCAAAAGGTAGAAACATTGATGAGCAGCTATCAAAGAACAGGCTATAAACAGTTTAGTATTAATGTTGATGCCTTGGCAAAAGGCCAGTATATTTTAAAAGTTAGTGGAGCCAACCAAAAAATTTACGTTAACCAGAAGGTGATGGTTAATTAACATCAAGTTAAGAGTAGTAAATTGGCCGTTCAATTAGGCGTTATGAAGGTTGTATTGGTTATTTGCGCGTTATTCTGCACGTTAGGCCTGCAGGCTCAAACCACTTTGGTTTTGAAGATAGAAACTGAAAATGAAGGTTATAAACTGTTTCTAGACGGAAAAGAATACAAAACCGAAGATGCCAAAGTGCTGTATTTCAAAGCTGTTAATGAAAAATTCTTCATCACCTTTATTCCAGCCGGAAAAATGGTGCAGCCACTTAATCACCACATTGCAACCAGCGATGATGTAGAGCATGTTTATGCCATTTTAGATACATCTAACACTGAAACACCTCTATTGGTAGAAGTAGCCAAAAACAATGTGAACGACCAAAATTTCAAGAAATACGATTTAGGAGACAACTATGCCATTTACCGCTTCGGAATTTCAACCCCGGAATTAAGACAAGGCAGCAACCAGTCGCAATCGGCATTAGCAAAAAGAACCAAAACGGTAAAGGAGATTCCGGTTGATTCTACTTCTGCCGATGGCATGTCTCAAACAAAAGGAACTGAAAAAAGAACCACCAAAACCACGGAGGTAAAAAGCGTTTCGCATACCGAGCAAGAAGGTGTTATTCGCGGCGGCGGTCAATACCCAAGCATGCTTCCACCAAAAGAATTAAAAGATTGTCCTGCAGAGTGGACTGCCGACCAAAGAGATAGCACGTTTAGCGCCATTAACGAAATGCAAGGCGATGCCAAAATTCTATACAACGCCAAGCTAGCCGCAAGAGACTTTTGCTTTTCAGCAGCTGATGCAAAGCAGCTTTTATCGAAATTAGGAAACGAAGCAGCAAGAGTAGATTTTACCAAATTCTGCTATGCATCAATTACCAA
>JAGQWA010000171.1 GCA_020437725.1 Bacteroidota bacterium
GTTTTCAATAAAGATTTTTTCGAGAGAAGACATGTGCCATTTGTCTTCTAGCTCTTTAAGCTTTATTTCTAGCTCTTGCTTAAGTATATCTCTAGTAAGAAAGGTGCAATGCTCAAGCAGATCGTTTACTGATATAAATACCGGTTTTTCATTAACAATTACGCAGCAATTGGGCGAAATTGACACCTCACAATCTGTGAATTTATACAAGGCATCCATAGTGAGATCAGGTGAAACACCTTTGGCCAAAGAGATTTCAATCTCAACGTCTTTGGCGGTATTGTCAACCACTTTTTTAATCTTTATTTTGCCCTGGTCGTTAGCCTTTATTATAGAGTCGATTATGCTCGATGTAGTTGTTGCATAAGGAATTTCTTTAATTAGAATGGTTTGCTTGTCAGCTTGCTCCATTTTAGCTCTAACCCTTACTTTTCCTCCACGTTTGCCTTCATTATAATTGGATGCATCCATCATGCCGCCAGTTTGAAAATCAGGCACTAGGTTGGCCCTGCGTCCTTTTAGAATAGAAATGGCGCCTTTGCACAATTCAATAAAATTATGGGGCATTATTTTGGTTGAAAGCCCAACGGCAATTCCCTCTGCACCTTGCGCAAGCACTAGGGGAAATTTCATGGGCAAAAAGATGGGTTCTTTCTTTCTGCCATCATAAGAGCGTTGCCACTCGGTGGTTTTTGGGTTAAAAGCCACTTCAAGAGCAAACTTGGTTAGGCGTGCTTCTATATATCTTGGTGCTGCCGCCGAATCTCCGGTTAGCACATCGCCCCAGTTTCCTTGTGTATCAATTAGCAAATCTTTTTGCCCAAGGTTTACCAATGCATCGCCAATAGCGGCATCGCCATGTGGGTGGTATTGCATGGTTTGGCCAATAATGTTGGCCACTTTGTGAAATCTGCCATCGTCCATTTCTTTCATGGCGTGTAGAATTCTTCTTTGCACGGGCTTAAGGCCATCGTTGCCAGCAGGCACGGCCCTTTCTAGAATTACATATGACGCATAATCAAGAAACCAATTTTTGTACATGGCCGTAACCGGCACGTCAATCATGTTTTCTTCATCATCTAAGTCTTCAAGAGAGCGGCCTGTGCCCCTTTCTTGTTCTAATGAATCGTCGTCTTCGTCATTGAACCCGTCTTGGCTCAACTCTTCTTCTTCGTTGTATTCGTCTTCCATTATTCTTAATGAACTTTAGCCTAGGCGGCTACTTGTTCGTCAACGTCTTTTTCTACTACTAAATTCTCAATAATAAACTTCTGCCTTTCGGGTGTGTTTTTGCCCATGTAGTATTTAAGTAATTCAGCAATGGTGGTGCTTTTTAAAAGTTTTACGGGTTCTAAACGCATGTCTTCGCCAATAAATCTTTCAAACTCGCCTGGCGATATTTCTCCAAGCCCTTTGAAGCGAGTAATTTCTGGGTTGCCACGCAATTTATCAATGGCTGCCATTTTTTCTTCATGGCTGTAGCAGTAAATGGTTTCTTTTTTATTTCTAACCCTAAAAAGCGGAGTTTCAAGAATATACAAATGCCCATTTCTTACCAAATCAGGAAAAAACTGCAAAAAGAAAGTAAGCAGTAATAGCCTAATATGCATGCCATCAACATCGGCATCAGTGGCTAAAACTATGCGATTGTAGCGCAGTTGATCTAAATCGTTTTCTATATCTAATGCGTGTTGTAATAGGTTGAATTCTTCGTTTTGATAAACAATTTTTTTCTTGAGCCCATAGCAGTTTAGCGGCTTACCACGAAGCGAAAAAACGGCTTGTGTTTGCACATCGCGAGCCTTGGTTATAGACCCACTTGCCGAGTCGCCCTCGGTAATAAAGAGTGTGGTGTTGTAGCGATCGTCGTTTTTATCGTCGGTATAATGAACGCGGCAATCTCTGAGTTTTTTGTTGTGAAGATTGGCAGATTTTGCGCGCTCTTTGGCCAGTTTTTTAACGCCAGCCATGTCTTTTCTTTCTTTTTCTGACTGAAGAATTCTCTTCAACAACCCGTCGGCTACTTCAGGATTTTTGTGAAGGAAATCGTCTAGTTCTTTCTTCACAAAATCGTTAACGAAAGTTCTTACTGTTGGGCCATCAGGCGCAATATTTAATGAGCCTAGTTTTGTTTTGGTTTGTGATTCAAAAACTGGTTCTTGCACCCGCACACTTATTGCCGAAATAATTGAAGCCCGCACATCGGCATTGTCAAAATCTTTTTTATAGAAATCTCTAACCGTTTTTACAATAGACTCTCGCCACGCCGAAAGGTGCGTACCACCCATTGTAGTGTTCTGTCCATTAACAAACGAGTAGGCTTCTTCGCCATAAGAATCGCCATGTGTAAAGGCTATTTCAATATCATCGCCCTTTAAATGGATTATTGGATAGCGAAGTGGTGTGCCATCGGTTTTTCTTTCCAATAAATCTAAAAGGCCATTTTTAGAATAGAATCTTTTGCCGTTAAAGTAAATAGAAAGCCCTGCGTTTAGGTAGGCGTAGTTGAGAACTTGGTCTTGTAAAAAATCAGGACGGAAACGGTAGTTTTTGAAAACGGTATTATCGGGCCTAAAAATCATTTCGGTACCGTCCTTGTCATCAGTTTTGGCCACTTTTTGGTCATCAACCAAAACCCCACGCTCAAAAACAGCCACCTTTTGCTCACCATTTCTAACCGATCTTACTTGAAAATAAGTTGAAAGCGCATTAACTGCTTTAGTACCCACGCCATTAAGGCCAACCGATTTTTGGAAAGCATTAGAATCGTATTTGGCACCTGTGTTAATCTTAGAAACGCAATCAATTACTTTACCCAAAGGAATACCACGCCCAAAGTCTCTAATTTTAACTTCATCTTCGGTTATGGTTACTTCTATTGATTTACCGAAGCCCATTTGAAATTCGTCGATAGAGTTGTCGATAATTTCTTTAACAAGAATGTATATACCGTCGTCGGGCGATGAGCCATCTCCCAATTTACCGATATACATACCAGGCCTAAGCCTAATGTGTTCTCGCCAATCGAGCGATTTTATACTGTCTTCGTTATAATTTGCTTGCGCCATACCACTCCTCAATTTCTGAACCCAACAATGTTAGCAGAACCTTATGAACATTGAAAACCGAGTTTTAAAGTAAGTGTGGATAATGCATTTTTATTGACTTGTGCAATATTGTGAAGTTTGTTCGTTTAGCATATTGATGAAGAAAAAACTGTTGAAAATTATTGGCGTTTTGGTTGCAGGATGGCTGCTCGTAACGCTAATATGGTTTGGTTTTGATTTAGATGGAAGATTGGACTGGAATATTGGCACTCAGTATGCTCAAAAAGATTCAACCGATAATTATTCAGCATCTGAATTAGAAAAAATAGAAAAAGGCCCAAAGGTGCTTTATGGCATTAACGTAGATTCTTTTAATGTTACACAAGAAAGGGTAAAAGCCAATCAATTTCTTACAGATATACTTCAACCACACGGCGTTAGTTATGCCACGGTTGATGCTATTGGCCGCCACTGGAAAGACACTTTTGATGTGCGCCGAATGCGCGCTAACCACAAATACACAGTAATTTCTAAGAAAGACGATGCCAAAACCCCTGCATATTTTATTTATGAAATAGACAATACAGACTATGTAGTTTACAACCTTAACGATACTTTATTTGCTTACCGCGGTAAAAAACCCCTAAAAATAATTAGGAAAGAAACAGCTGGTTTAATAGACAATAGCTTGTATTTAACGCTTGAAGAACAAGGCGCTAGCCCAGCATTGGCGGTTGAGTTAAGTGAAGTTTATGCCTGGGCCGTTGACTTTTACCGAATTCAAAAAGGTGACTGGTTTAAAGTGATTTACGATGAAAAATGGGTTGATGGACAACGTGTTGGAATAGGAAAAATTTATGCCGCATTGTTTAATCATCATAACCAAGATTATTATGCCATTTATTTTGATGAAGACGGGCAAGGTGGAAGTTATTACGATGAAAACAACAAGAGTTGTAGGCGTTCATTCCTGAAGGCGCCCCTTAAATTTTTTAGGATTTCTAGCCCTTATTCTTTGCGTAGAAAGCACCCAGTTACTGGCAAGGTAAAAGGGCATTTTGGAACTGATTATGCTGCCGCCCGCGGCACTCCTATAATGTCAACAGCCAATGGAACCGTTATTGAAGCCCAGCGAAAAACCTACAACGGCATTTATGTTAAAATAAAGCACAACTCTGTTTATACCACCCAGTATTTACACATGAGCAAAATTGCCGATGGAATTAGACCTGGCGTTAGGGTAAAACAAGGCCAAACCATAGGTTATGTGGGCAGCACCGGGCAGGCAACTGGGCCACATGTTTGCTATCGTTTTTGGCAAAATGGTGTGCAGGTTGACTCAAGAAAGGTAAAAATTCCACCAGCAGAAAATATTAAGAAAGAGTACGAAGATGCCTATGCCAAACACAAGAAAGAATGGCTAAAAAAGCTGGAAGAGATTGATAAATCTTGGGAAGAAAAAAATGACGCCACCCAAGTTCAAGCAGCGGTTCATTAATTGGTTCTAGCATTACTTTTGGACTTGATGCCATGTCGTTAGAAAAAGAAATACAATCTAGCTTTATTGATGAGCACCAAAAACTTGCGGTGAACATTATCTATACACAAAACCAAATTACCTCAGGAATTTCGGGTGTTTTAAAACCCTTTGGCATTAGCATTCAACAGTTTAATGTGCTTAGAATTCTGCGTGGCCAATACCCAAATGCCGCTAATGTTAATTTGATAATTGAACGAATGCTCGACAAAATGTCTAACGCATCTAGAATAGTTGACAAGCTTGAGCAAAAGGGCCTTGTAGAGCGTAAAAGGAATAAAATTGATGCCCGAAATAGAGACGTGCTTATTACAAAAAAAGGGCTCGATTTACTTGCTGATATCCAACCCAAAATGCAGGTTTTAACTCACCAAACAATAAATCTTTGCGAAGAAGAAGCCAGAACGTTAAACGCCCTTCTTGATAAATTGAGACAAAAAAACCACGACCAATAATCTGATCGTGGCTAGTTATTTCATTTATGTAATTGGCAATTAGCCGCTAATTCTAAATCTAGCACCAATAATGCCCATGCCAAATGTGGTTCTTAGTTTATCTACATTCAAATTGGCATTTTCTACTTTCACTTCAGAAAAATATATGCTGTAGCCAGCTCTAATGCCGATTCTGCTAATATTATATTGTAAGTAAAACTCAGAATTCAGTGTACCCAAATCGCCAGCTCCGCCAAGCAATAAATTAAAAGTTGATGGCTCAACTTTTGTGTAAAGCTCATTTTGATCTGGGGTTGAAACGATGTAACTGGTTTTATCGCCACCTTTTCCGAACGTTAAACCAATTACATCAATATTAAAACCTAGGCCAAATTTTTCACTAAATCTTACTGATGCATGTAATGGCACGTTAAAACTCATGCTAGAAAAACTTGAAATTTTATCGGTTGCAAATGCTCCCAATTCGCTAAAATCTGAATAGGATTCGTTGTTAAAAACCACATCGCTAGAATTTAAGTAGTTCATCCTTAAGCCTGTTCCAATGCCAATTCTTTCGTTTAATAAACTCCATTGAAAAACCACTCCTGGTGCAATTACTATGTTATTTCCATTAAAACCCAATGCCAAATCGGCTGAAGTGGATTGAGAAAATGCTTGTGTAGAAAACAGGACTGCAAGTAGAACTAAAACCTTTGATTTCATTTTTCAGATAATTGAAATTTCAGTGGCAAGTACACAAATCTTTTTCAATTGGTTCAACTTTATTTTACCAATGGTTACTTGCTTATAACGCTGTAAACCATAATAATGATAAAGGCCAGACTAAGCAACATTGACGAGCGCTTGTTCATTTTCATGGTATTCTCAAAATTGGCATGGCTTTCATCTTGCCAAACTTTAGTGGTCCATTTTTTCATTCCTATTGAAACTGGTAGCATACACCATAAATACACTAGCCACAATTGCCATTCTCCATTCAGGTAAAAACCAATAAGCAAGCAAACTGAAGCAATAGCAAAAAGGATTGCTGAAAATATGAAAGTGCCTTTTACTCCGAGCAATCGGCTTAGAGTTTTATCGCCACGCTTTGCATCTTCATCATGCTGATAAACTTGTGTTATAGGATAAGAACCCATTAAAAATAAAGTGCTGGTTGCGGCAAAACACCAGTTTGGCAAATGGTTCCAATCTTCAATTCCAAAACCTATTTGGCTGGCAAATAGCGTAAAACCCCCTTGAAAAATGGTAACCACCAACAGCGAAATAATAGGCCAACGTTTCAGCCTAATTTTATCCCAACTATAAGCTTTTGAAACAAGCACGTAAGCCAACACCATTAAACCAAAAAGCCAATTGATATAAAGAGCCAGCAGAAGGCCTAGAGAATCAAAAATGATGGTTAGCCAAAACAGCTCCTTGTTCACCTTTGGTGGTGTTTTTAGCCCACCAATAGAGCCTTCATCTCTGTCAAAATAAGAGTTATAGCCATTACTTGCCGGATAGATAAACAGATGCCAAACAACAAAAACCAAAACAACATTAAACCAGTTTAGGTCTCTAGTTGATACCGACATTAAGGCCAACCAAAAAATAGGCATTAGAAATACCGAAAAAGGAATGCGCATTAGCACCAATGCGCTTCGCCATTTGCTCTCTTCTTTAAGGCTATGCATTAATAATTTTCACTTTTGGAAACCCAAAACCCCAATTCACGTGTTATCACCTTCTATTTTTGACCATAGATGAGTTACATCACATCAATCGGCACAGCGGTTCCGCTCCACAAGTTTAAGCAAGAAGCCATTGCAGATTTTATGTGCAATTATTTAGATGCCGACCAATTGCTTACCCGTCAAATTAGCATTCTCTATAAGAAATCTGCTATTGAAACTAGGCATAGTGTGATTGGTGATTTTGCGCTTCCCAAATCAGAAAGGAGCTTTTTTAATGGCCATGTGCCCAATGTTGGTGAAAGAATGGCAACGTTCCAAAAAGAAGCGCCTACCCTGGCAATAAAGGCTATTCAAAATGCCATTGCTAAAAATGATGACTGGGAAGT
>JAGQWA010000172.1 GCA_020437725.1 Bacteroidota bacterium
AATACTGTGATCTTACCAATGGGTGCCACATGATAGTTGGTGCCTATCGATAGTTTTTTCTTGCTATCTTCAAGGTTCTCCACTATAAATTTCGACGGCGTTTCAACAATAATTTTGTGCAAGCCAGGCTTGCCAGTAATGGTTACAATTTTGTCTAAATTCATACTAAAAAAATGAGTGCAAAAGTAACCATTTGCATCTGTTTACAACCTCCAGTAAATTTAGTGAGCGAGCATAAAACATTAGTTTTGTCAAAAAATAATCGAAAAATGGGTTTAGTGGAATTATTTTTGTTGCATTAAATATGAACTGGACAGAAGGGGTTAAAGTCAGTTGCATAGGAAACTAGAAATTATGAACCAACTACGCTTTTTGCAAGCCATTATGTTATTGCTTGTAACTATTACTGCTAGTGGGCAGGCTAGAAAGAATTTAAACAATTGGTTTATTGGTGGTACAGTAGGTACTACATTTACTCATATGGATACCAGATCTTCTGGTTTCAGCCCTATGATGGACAAACCATTTAATTATTTCGGCTATTCACTTGCTCCTGAATTTTCTTACCACTTTACGCATGGTCTTGGAGCGGTAGTTCAATACAATTATGCTAACATACGAGGCGACGAAGCTGGCAAATCAGGTTGGAACCTAAGATCCTTTAATACCGATTTACGTGAATTAAAATTTATGGCTCACATCAACTTTGGGCAGGCTTTAAGTTTTAATAAGCGAAGAAATATGGTAAACCCCTATGTAAACGTTGGTGTAGGGCCAACATGGGGTCAACTAAACCTACCTATCATCAACAATTCTGACGAATACGCCACACACTTATTGGCACAAGATGGATTTTTAGATGACCCCGATAATTATTTCAACAACCCTGATATTCAGAAAGAACCCATAAAATGGGAGACCTGGAATAAAAATATTCAGGCAGGCTTTTATTTCTATGGCAACCGATATTTCGACTTCGATATTAGATATAACTACACTTTCTATAATGAAGATTATGTTGACGGCTCGGCCATAAAAGACTTTATTAACAGGGAATGGGACAAATACTCTTCCATTTCCGTTGGTGGTAAATTCAAGTTTGGTGTAAATAATAGAAGAACTTATGAGCACACATCGTGGGCAAGACCATTAATTGAAGAAGATACATCGCTTTTCAACAACTTGGTTTTAATGGAAGAATATGACGACGGGCTTGGAAACACCGTTTTCAAAATGCGACCTGGTAATACTTATAATCAAGAAGAGCTTACCAAAATTGACAATAAGAGTAGCGACGATGACATGTATCAAGCTATCTACAATACGCTTATGAACAATCCTGACTTAAGAGATTCATTAATGAAGTCGATTGTTAAAGACCTTACCCAAAACGATGCCTTTATAGTAAACATCTCTGATAATGTGTGTGAGAACTGTAAGCCACAATATGTAGATGGCACAAAATACATTATTAGAGAAGATGGCTCTAGCAGTACCAACAAAGAAAGAAATAGAAATGATGGCGTTGGTAATGAAAATAGACGTGTTACTCCGCCTCCTGGATATAATGGACCAGATGAGTTTGAGTTAGAAAATATTTATTACGACCTTGACAAATACTATATTAGAGAAGACGCTCAAGAAACTCTTGATGATTTGGTTAAGGTACTTAAGAAATACCCAACTCTTAAAATTGAACTTGGCTCACATACCGATTGTAGAAACACCAAAGCATATAATCTTTGGTTATCTCAGAAGAGAGCCGAAGCCGCTATAAATTATTTAGAGTGTAAAGGCATAGATAAATGTAGATTAGTTGCAACAGGCTATGGCGAATCTAAATTGGTTAACGACTGTGGCTGTGAGGGCGATGATGTTGATAAAGATTGTTCAGAAGCTGAACATCAGCGCAACCGAAGAACAATGGTTCGAATTTTAGATTACAATTATCAAAAAACTGATGGTTGTAATTCTAGGGTAACAGTTGACTCAGATGCCGCTCAAGATGCTAAACTTAACTCAAAGAAGAAAACTTACGAAGGCGATAACTACGTAGTTACCGATGAGAAAATTAAAGCCGCTGGCATTTCAAAAACCAATGCAGCTGGATATTATGTTATTGTGGGAACTTCTAGCAGACCTGATTACGCTAGCAGTTTTGCTGGAAGGGTAAAAGATGAAGGAAATGCCGATGCGGGTATTTTCTACAGAAAAGATGACAATTATTGGATTTACATGAAGCGCTTCGACAATTATGAAGATGCACTTAAAGTAGTTAATGATCAACGTTGTTGTGGCAAATACCCTGATGCTTGGGTGCACGTTTACAACAAATAAGAAATCAAAGAACCATATTTTAAAACCCTGCCAAGAGCAGGGTTTTTTATTTATAATATTCTTCAAGTTTGGCAAGAATTTGCTCAATTGCCGGACATATTTCCGTATTCTTAAGAGCCAAATTGAGCTTGTTAATCATTTTACGCTGATTGGTATGCGGATACTCTCTGCAAGCTTTGGGTCTATATTCATAAACCGAACAATAATTGTCGGCACCTAGAAACATGCATGGTGATGACTTTAAAGCGTAAATACCATCTGTATCCAAAAACAAGAACGTTTCAATAAACTGTGCAGGTTTCATTTTTAAATGAGACGCCAAACGTTCAATGTCTTTATCAAAAAACATGGGGCTTGTTGTTTTACAACAATTGGCGCAAGTAAGGCAGTCTAGTTCCTCAAAAACTTCATCGTGTGCCTCTGAAAACCGTTGATCAAGATCTTTTGGCTTTTTGCGTTTTAGGTTTTTAATGAATTTCTGCATTGAATGATAAATTGACGACCATTTGCTTCTGAAGCAACGAATTCAGTTCAATGAGAATCTGTCCAAATCAAAGATCCTGAGCTTCGGCAATTAGCTCGGCAATGTCAAGTACCTTTACTTGGTCTTCTTTGTTTCTATTCTTTACCCCATCGGTAAGCATAAGTGTGCAGAAAGGACACGAAACAGCTATTACGTCAGGATTCTTTTCCAAGGCTTCATCGGCTCGGTCAAAATGCACTTCTGACTCCCCTTTTTCGGGCTCTTTGAAAATTTGAGCGCCGCCAGCACCGCAACACATACCATTTTCTCGGCTGCGCTTCATTTCAACCAGCTCGGCGTCAATAATTTGAATTAATGACCGTGGTGCCTGGTATTCATCATTGGCTCTGCCCAAATAGCATGAGTCGTGAAAGGTGATATGCTTGCCTTTAAAAGCGCCGCCATCTTCAAGCTTAATCTTTCCTTCATCAATCATTTTTTGAAGGAATTGGGTGTGATGCAACACTTCGTATTTCCCACCCAACTCAGGGTATTCATTCTTAAGAGTATTGAAGCAGTGTGGGCATGCTGTTACAATTCGCTTCACTTCATATGCATTCAGTGTTGCTATATTCTGAGCCGCCATCATTTGGAAAATGAACTCATTTCCTGATCTGCGAGCCGGATCGCCAGTGCAAACTTCTTCACCGCCTAAAACAGCGTAATTAATATTGAAGTGATTCAGAATCTTAACAAAAGCCTTGGTTATTTTTTGAGCACGCTGATCGAAACTACCAGCACATCCAACCCAAAAAAGTACGTCAGGGGTTTTGCCTTCGGCCATTAATTCGGCCATAGTGGGTACTTGAACTTTGCTCATTATTTATCCTTTTTCTTTTATTTCAATATTATCTGCCCATTTAAATCTATCGTCTGGCGAGAACTGCCACGGCGCCATGTTGTTCTCAACGTTTCCAAACATTACGTTCCACTCATTAGGAGACTTGGCTTCGTCCATTATCTCGTGTCTTCTCAACTTTAGAATAATATCTAGTGGGTTAATGTTAACCGGACATTCTTCTACACAGGCGTTGCAAGTATTGCAGGCCAGTAATTCTTCACTTGATATGTAATCCCCAATCAATGATTTTCCATCATGATGGTCTGCGCCATTCTTGTCTTTGGCTTTTCCTAATTCTTCTACCCTATCGCGGGTATCCATCATTATTTTTCGTGGAGAAAGCAGCTTGCCAGTCATATTCTGAGGGCAGGCAGATGTGCAACGCCCGCACTCCGTACAGCTATATGCATCGAGTAGGTTTTTCCAACTTAGGTCGGTAACGTCTTTAGCCCCAAACCTTTCGGGTGGTGGGGGCATATCATTAGAATCGCCAGCTGCATCAGGATTTAACATCATCTGCACTTCTTTTTGGATGGCAGGCATGTTTTCCATTTGGCCTTTTGGCTTATCTAAATCTGCATAATAACTGTTTGGAAAAGCCAACATTATATGCAAGTGCTTGCTGTAGGTTACATAGTTCAAAAAGAACAGAATGCCAAGAATGTGAATCCACCAAAGGCTACGCTCAATAATAATGAGTGTGTCTTTATCAAAACTGGCAAAAAAGCCAAAAGTGTAGTTGCTTACCAAAAAGCCACCCGTATGCACATAATGTGTTGCTCCTTTAAACTGTAAAGCTTGGTCGGCCCCATTCATTAAAACCAGAGCTGAAACCAAAATGATTTCAAAAACCAAAATCAGGTTGCCGTCTAGCATGGGCCAACCTTTCATTTCGCGCTTATGAAAACGGGATACTTTGCTCACGTTTCTGCGCCAAAGAAAAACCACACACGCTAGGAAAACGCCAACAGCCAGCACTTCTAGAAAGCTTATTAGAATCGGATAAAACGAGCCCAAAACTGGAGCAAGAATTCTATGCTTACCCAAAGCACCATCAAGCACTATTTCAATGAGTTCAAGATTTATAAGAATGAAACCCACATACACCACAAAGTGCAGAACAGCCGGCCCCATTCGTTTAAACATTTTCTTTTGGCCAAGGGCAAACAGAGCCATTTGGGCAAAGCGCTCAGATTTTCTGTCGTTTCTAGGATGATCATCTTGCCCCAACAAAATATTGCGCCTTATAAAGCCAATTCTTTTTGCAAATAAGAAACCGGCCACTCCCAAAACGACCAAAAAAAGAGCCTGAACAAGATATTGCATATGGATAGCCTTTTAACCTGATGAAAAGCAAAAATGCGTATTTGTGTTCACTTGAATTAAAAAAAGGGTTCACAGAACAATGAAATTCAACCAAGTTGAAACTTTTTTACATTTTGAGTTGGCAAGTTGCCTTGTAAGAATATATTTGCACGCCCAAAAGGAGGTGATGTAGCTCAGTCGGTAGAGCAAAGGACTGAAAATCCTTGTGTCGGCGGTTCGATTCCGTCCATCACCACTCCTTCTAAAGAAAGCCTCGCCAGTTTTGGTGGGGCTTTTTTGTGTTGCAGAAAAATGGTTCATTTTACTTCCGGTTCTAAAACGTAGTCGCGCGACAGGCAAATGAGTCTTAAAATCGGCAAGGACTTGTAGAATTTCCCGAGTTTTGAATGAATGAACAAATCAGCTGCTCTCATCGCAAGATATCTTACAGAGATTCTCACTAAAACATATGATGAAGATTCAATCCGCAATTTGCTAATCGCCTTTAGAGATAAACTTAAAGGCAATTCATTCTTAAAAGAAGTGGCTCATTTCATTGCTCATCCTGAGAGAGAGCAGGGAATATGTCATTCTCAAATTGACACCTTATACATCAAGAATAAACTATTAGGAGATCAAGTTCAAAAAATGATTGACAATGAAATAATTGAAAAAAATAAAGATAATAACAAGTTTTTAGAGCGAGAGATGCTGAACTACATTGATTATCGAAAAATCAATAAAACGGTATTTGACTTGGTGTTTATTAAAGGAGCAGATTTATTTGACCCTCAGTTATTTAAAAAACACTACGGAAAGTCAAAAGAACAAATTCTACAATTCATTAAGCGATGCTATAATCTTAGTGAAGGGTTTTATGAGTTGCGATATATTCCAGCTTCCGACTTAATCTATTTAGATGAATATACAAGGTTCATCCGAGGCACGTTCCAATTAAAATCCGTTTTTGATATTGAAGTCCTAAAAAGTGAATTTAAGCATTCATTTGAATCTGAAGTTCAACGACTTAATATTAAAGGTGATTCTTCTATTCTTGCTAAGGAGTTAGATAATATAGTAATCTGCTTCTTAAGCATTATGAATGATGCAAAATTCAAACTATTTGACGGCACAGTAGCTCCTGGTTATCTTGGTGTTTATCAAGATGACCAGTCAGATAATTATGAGATAGTCTACATTGTTGAAGGATGGTTTAAATATCCATTAATAAGCACAGGAATAGACTTTCATTCACTAACTGACACAGATATAAAACTTGAAAGTTTTGAAAGAATTCCATTCAATTTTCTTTCTCGTTCTGGCGAAAATCTGAAATTTTCCAATATATAACAACTTGCAAGGGCATCCCAATAAACTGTTAAAGCTTGGTGCTAGTTACATAAAGGCTTCGGTTAGGTTGGTAAAACCATTCACTTGACTAACAATTAGACATTAAATCAGAACTATTCAAATGGACTTCTTTAGTTGATTTGAAAACAATGGAAAGATTAATTTCAACTAAATCACCCAAAATGCCGCATTTGTCTGGTAAAGGCCATAATCGATAAAGACGCTGGTAACTACAAGCCCTAATAGCCAAAACAAGCAAATGCTGAACCCCAGAATTTTATGATATCCTTCACTAACAAAAAATCATTGTTGCCCTAAGCGAAGCTGATAGACTAATGAAGGAGATTGATGAGATTAATTTTTTATGACTTTATTTGTGCTATTCTTCCAATTTAAAAGTGTTAAAAATAGCTAGTTTAGAAACTCTTAATTGTTTGATCGCGTAATCTAACTTGTAATGAGTAAAAAGACCAACAATACCTTTTTAGGACTCCTTCTTGGAATTGCAATAGTTGTTGCACTGAAATCACTTTTTGATAATGACAGCTCAAAAATTATATCTGAGAAAGGATCTGATATCATGAACGATGAAGACGAATTAGATAAGGTATTGAAAAGAATAGATAATC
>JAGQWA010000173.1 GCA_020437725.1 Bacteroidota bacterium
CACTATTTCAGATGCTTTAAAGGTAAAATTGCCTTTGTAGTTGGCCCTGTTAATCTTGGTGCCATAATTTATTTTTATTTCAAAAGTTTCGTTGTCGCAGTGCCTTAATACTTTTCCAATTAGAATGTCAACTTCTTTGTATTGCATAATTTTTTATTTATGGCTCAAGTATAGATAGGCGTTTTGTATTAAAGAAGGCAGAATACAACACCGAGTAAGGTCAAAAAATGGGGCATTTATTTTTCAAAACGCCCCTGATAGTGCAAATTCAACGATTGTCAATTACAAAAGCATTGAAAAAGTAAGTTTTATATTATTTCTTCCCAGATCATGGTTTTAAGTTTTTTAGGTTAAAGAACAATTTCATCAATAATCAAAATGGTAGGGCTGTGCTGGTGGTAAAGCGCATTGGCACTGGCCATTGCATCTGAATCACCTTCAACTTGTTGAATTTGATAAAGATTTTCTTGCTCAATTAATTCAATTTCTGAAACTGTGTATTCGCTGTTTGGTGAAATAGCTCCTATAAAGAGCAGAATGCCGATTAAGGTTTCCATGAATGTTTGTTGTTAATGTTTCGACAATATTCTGACATAAAATTTCGATAGAGGCGGCAGAATACATGCTTGAGTAAGGTCGCTTTTCTAAGTAGAATTTTTTAAAATTAGCTATAATGAGCTAATTTGGCCATTCTTCAATTACAATAAGTTTAAAAAGGTAAGATGATTGAACAATTACAAGAGCTTTGTAAGGTGCATGATCTAACATTTAGGCATGCTGATAACTTTTTTATTGAGACAAGCTTAGACCATTCAAATAAGCTTAGAAAGCTGCTCAACGCAATAAACGAAAATGAAAATGTAACCGACCATGAAGCTGAGAGTTTGCTTTATGGTAGAACCAAAAAGAAGAGCAAGAATTACATGATGCTGCGCGTGGCTTTAAGAGATAGGCTTTTAAATTATGTTTATCTAATTAAGCCAAACAAGGTATATGGTTCTACATTTATGGTAGACTATTTTCAAGCTCAAAAAGGACTATTTTTATGCAGAGCCTTAGTTTCAATGGGTTTTTATCGCAGCGGAATAGATGTAGCTTTAAAAACCCTTAAACTGTCTGAAAAATTGGAATTATGGGATATAGTGTCGTCTATTGCAGGGCTATTAAGCGACTTTTATAGTGCAAGAAACGACGAGAAAAAGTTTAGATATTTTGATGAAAAAGCTTTTGAAGCAATAAAATGCCTAACCTATGAAAGAAAGACTAAGCACATATTGCAGTTATGGCACTTGAAATTTTTTAAAATTGGAAGAGCATCTAAAGAAGACCTTGATTTGCTAAAAAAGGATATTAAGCAAGTTGAAAGGTTTTGTAAAGAACAACCATCTACTGGGTTAACACATTTTTTGTTTAGACTCAAATTAATATACTTTGAAGGAAAAATTGATTACCACTCGGCCATTAAAGTTTGCAACGAAGCGATAACATTTTTACAAAAATCGGCCCACGCAAATTTTCCAGGACGAATTGGCATTTATCTATGGTCAAAAATGTTTTGTTATCTGAACTTAAGAGATTTTAGGAGTGCAACAGAATTTGCCGAAAAGGGTAGAAAATATTTTGTGCCAGGCACCTTAAATTGGTTTTCGGTAATGGAGTACTATTTTGTGTTGTCTGTTCAAACTAATAACTACAAAACCGCTTACAAACTAATTGTCAGTGCCACTTCTGGGGTTGGGTTTAAATCTTTGCCTATGGCTAGGCAGCAAAAATGGATGGTTTTACAGGCTTATATGGAACTGATTATTAGTACAGATATTTGGAAAGATAGACCTGATAATACTTCCAAAAACAAGTTCAAAATTAATCGCTTTATAAACGAAGTTGATTTTTTTAAAAATGACAAAACTGGTTTAGTAGTTTCTATACTTATACTGCATATAATGTTTAAGCTGCATTATGGGCAGTATGTTGAAATTATTGACAAGCGCGATGCGCTTAGTAGGTACATTAGACGCTATTTATATACTAATGAACACCAGAGAAGCAGGCTATTTTTAACTATGCTAAAACGTGTTATCGAAAGCGATTTCTCTTATGCGCGTGTAGTAGATGGTACATCAAGGCTTTTAAAATCATTACAATCGAAAAAAATTAGTTATGCCGCCAATTATGGCGGTAATGAAATTGTTGACTACGAAATTCTATGGAATTGGCTTTTGGGTCAGCTTAAAGCTAAACCCTTTGTTGCCTAACCAAAGAAATATTTCAAACTATTGTCTGCTATAAGGGTGGCTGCAATATTTCTTCGGGCTTTAATGGTATTGAACGCTTCGTATTTGGAAAATCGCTTTAAACCCATGGTCATCATTCTCAAAACATCGCCTTCAGCAAAAGCATTAATGGCGTTTTTACCGTTGGTGTGAATTCTCTCCATTGCATCAAAAATGAAGGTCTTGGCAACATAAACCTGTAAAGCATCCGTTTTTAAATCATGTTCGGCATGCAGTCTTTCAATTCTTAATACAAGAGACTCTGCAACGTACATATCAATTGCCATATCGGCAATGCGCATAATTACTTCTTGCTCTGTTTTCATTTTTAAGCCAAGTTGCTGAAAAGCCGCACCAGCAACCATTAGAATGCTCTTCCGCATGTTTTCAATGGCCTTTTTCTCGGCCGCAAGAAATGAATCGTCGCTGTCACCAAAATCTGGAATGCCCATTAGTTCATTTTGAACAGCCATAGCCGGTCCAAGTAGGTCTAACTGGCCTTTTAGGGCTTTTCTAACCACCATGTCAACCGAAAGAAGCCTGTTTATTTCATTCGTTCCTTCAAAAATTCTGTTTATTCTAGAATCTCTGTAGGCTCTTGCAAGCGGAAACTCTTCTGAAAAGCCATAGCCACCTAAAATTTGAACACCTTCGTCAACTACGTAGTCAAGTGCTTCTGAACCAAATACTTTTAAAATAGCGCACTCAATAGAATATTCTTCGGCCGCTGCTAGAATAGCTTCAGCTGAAGTTTTGCCTTCTTTCATGAGCTTTTGCTTTTGTTCTTCAACCAAAGCAGTGGTTCTAAAAAGGGTTGTTTCTAAAGCGTAGGTTTTTATTAATTGCTCGGCAAGTTTGTGCTGAATGGCACCAAAACCAGAAATGGGCTGCTTAAACTGATGGCGTTCATTAGCGTATTTAAGAGAATGGGCTGCTGCTTTTTTGGCACCGCCTAAAGTGGCTGCCGCAAGTTTTAATCTACCAATATTTAATATGTTGAAGGCTATATAATGGCCTTTGCCAATTTCACCTAGAAGGTTCTCTTTTGGCACTTTTACATCATTAAAAAACACTTGCCGAGTTGAAGAGCCTTTAATACCCATTTTATGCTCTTCGTTTCCAAATGATACGCCTTCATAGCCTCGTTCAACTATAAATGCGGTGAATTTGTCGCTATCTATTTGGGCAAAAACGGTGAATACATCTGCAAAACCAGCGTTGGTAATCCACATTTTTTGGCCATTTAAAATGTAGTGATTTCCATCTTCAGATAAAACAGCTTGGGTTTTGGCAGCGCGTGCATCAGAACCTGAGCCTGGTTCAGTTAGGCAATAGGCACCCAGCCATTCGCCGGAGGCAAGCTTGGGTAAGTACTTATTCTTTTGCTCTTCAGTTCCGTAGTAATAAATAGGAAGGGTTCCTATTCCTGTATGTGCTGCAAAAGCAACGGCGAATGAATGTCCTGTTCCTAACACTTCGGTTTGAAGCATAAAGGTGATTTCATCTTTTCCGAAGCCGCCATATTCTTCTGGAAGGCCAGTTCCTAAAAGGCCAAGATTACCTGCTTCTTTAAGTAGCGATTGCATTAAACCGTCTTCTAACTTATCTATTTGATCAAGTTTTGGGTCAATCTCATTTTCAATGAAATCGCGACACATGTCGGCTATCATTTTTTGCTCTTCATCAAAATTTTCTGGTATGAAGGTTTTAAGCGCTTCTTGATTCTTGATTAGAAATTCTCCGCCTGATAACATAATGGTTTGTTTAGTAGATTATAAAATTTCAATAACTCCCGCAATTCCTTGTCCGCCGCCAACACAGGCTGTAACCAAGCCGCGTTTTTTACCACGTTGCTTAAGCTCGTGTATTATAGTAAGGCTAAGCCTAGCACCTGTTGCACCCAGTGGATGACCAAGCGCAATTGCTCCACCATTCACGTTCACTATTTCTGGATTTAGCCCCAATTCATTTATTACAGCAATTGATTGTGAAGCAAAGGCTTCGTTCAGCTCAATTAGGTCAATATCATTAAGTGAAAGATTGGCTCTTTTTAAGGCTTTTGGCACTGCATTTACAGGTCCAATTCCCATAATTCGTGGGTCAACCCCAGCTGATACATATGAAGTTAACTTGGCAATAGGAGTAAGATTATGCTCTTTAACTGCCTGTTCTGATGCAATAATTAAGAACGCCGCTCCATCTGAAGTTTGAGAAGAGTTTCCGGCTGTAACTGTGCCTTTGTTTGCGAAAACGGGTCTCAATTTGGCCAAGGCTTCAACGCTAGTTCCCTGTCTTGGACCTTCGTCAGTACCAACAGTAAATTTTCTAGATTGTTTTTTATCGTTTTCAACGTAAACTTCTTCAACTTCAATTGGTACAATTTCTTTGGCAAACCTGCCAGACTCAATGGCGTTAAGGGCTTTTCTATGAGAATGAAAGGAAAACTCATCTTGCGCTTCTCTTGAAACGTTGAAATCGTTCGCTACAGCTTCAGCAGTTAATCCCATACTGAAATAATAGTCAGGATTCGTGGCTGCTACCTTGTAATTGGGAACGGTTTTCCAACCAACAGTTGGCACCAGCGACATGCTTTCGGTTCCACCCGCAATTATAATGTCGGCCATTCCTGTTTTAATTTTGCTTGTTGCCAAACCAACTGTTTCTAAACCAGAAGCGCAGTAGCGGTTAACCACCATTCCAGGAACGTCTTTGCCAAGTGCTTGAAGGGCAATCATTCGGCCTATTTGCAAACCTTGTTCTGCTTCTGGCACTGCATTTCCAACTATTAAATCGTCAATTTGTTCCGGTTGCAATTGGTTTTGGGCCATTAAATGTTTTATCACATGTGTGGCAATATCATCAGGCCTTGTAAACCTAAAACCGCCTTTGTTGGCCTTGCCAATGGCACTTCTATATCCGTCAATTATATATGCTTCCATTTTCTAGTTTCTTAAAGGTTTGCCAGTTTTAATAAGGCTTTGAATTCTTTCTAAAGTTTTTCGTTCGCCTAGAAGAGAAAGGAATGCTTCTCTTTCTAGATTGAGCAAGTATTGCTCAGAAACAAGCTGTGGATAGGAGAGGTCTCCACCACAAATTACATGGGCCAGTTTTTGAGCAATATGCAAATCGTATTCGGTTATGTAATTGGCCTGCTGCATGGCATAAGCGCCCGCTAAAAGTCCGCCAAGCGCTGATCTTCCCAATACTTTAATATCAGTACGTTGGCTTGGTTGGGTATAACCTGCATTTGCTAATTCAAGAACCCTTTCTTTAGCGTCTGACAAAAGTCGCTGCCTGTTCATGGTAATGCGGTCTTTGCCTTTTTGTAGAATGCCCAAATCAAATGCTTCGTGAGCTGATGTGGCCACCTTTGCGGTAGCAATGGTCATAAATCGTTCATTAAGCAAAGGCAATTCAGGGTCGCCGTTGTAGTAACTGTCTGATGCTCTTAGGGCAAACTCCTTGGTTCCACCGCCACCAGGAATAACTCCAGCACCAAATTCAACCAAACCAATGTAGGTTTCGGCTGAAGCTTGAACGGCATCAGCATGCAGAGAAAGTTCGCAACCACCGCCGAGTGCTAGATTAAATGTTGCTGCCACAACCGGAATGCTTGAATATCGAGCGCGCATCATGGTTTTTTGAAATGCGCTAATGGCAAAATTCAGTTCATCCCATTCTTGTTCAACCGCAAACATGAAAATCATACCTAGGTTGGCGCCGGCTGAGAAATTTTGGCCATCGTTTCCAATTACCACACCGGCATAATTTTTTTCAGCCAGTTCAATTCCTTTATTAATGCCTTGAATTACTTCGCCACCCATGGTGTTCATTTTTGAGTGGAATTCAACACAAAGCACATCGTCACCTATATCTATAATTGAGCATCCAGCATTTTGCCAAACTACTTTTTTGGGCTTTAAGGTTTCTAGAATAATATAATTAGAAGACCCTGGAATGGCTTCATATTGGCCAGTTTTTTGGTTAAAGAACTTACGTGTTTGGTCTTTTACAGTATAAAATGATTTAAGTTCTGAATTTTCAGCTAACCAATTATTGGTTGAATATTCTTGCTTAGATAGCTCAGCGGTTACTTGCTCAGTGCCAAGAGCATCCCAAGCTTCAAAAACCCCAATTTCCCATCCAAAACCTGCTTTTAAAGCTTCGTCTATTTTATAGGTTTCGTCGGCAATTTCTGGTACTCTATGTGTGGCGTAAGCAAAAAGTCGGTTGTAAAATGCTCGGGTAAATTCACCCACTTTGTCTTTGGCTGAATATAGAATTCTAATGCGCTCCTTTAAATCGTCAGATTGTTTGGCTTTTCCTATGCTATCAAAACGGGTTTTGTTTTGTGGTGAATATTCTAGCGTGTTTACATTTAGTGCAAGAATTTCTGACTTGCCATTTTCTTTCACCTTTTTATAAAAACCCTGGCCGCCTTTATCGCCAATCCAGCCATTGTTTATCATAGTTCTTATAAACTCTGGAACTTGATAGAATTCTCTCGATTCATCGTCAGGACAGTCTTGGTAAAGGTTGTCAGCCACTTTTACAAGAGTGTCAATACCAACGACATCACAGGTTCTAAAGGTGGCAGATTTTGGTCGGCCAGAAACGGGACCAGTCATTGTATCAATCTCTTCAACTGTTAAACCCAATTCTTGCATGAGTTTAAAAACGAGAAGAATGCTAAATACACCAATTCT
>JAGQWA010000174.1 GCA_020437725.1 Bacteroidota bacterium
GTAAGTCAACGCCGCACCTGAAAGAAAATAAGGAGAGTTTTCTGCCACTAATGAGCGGGTTAAGGTCATGTTCTCAATAGAGTTGGCATTTTCAAAACCCAAGTGCGATGGAAAAATGCCAGCATAGAACCACCATTTTCTGCTTTTGTGTAAAGGCAAACCAATACTAGCTTCTTGAATACTTCTAAGACTTGACTGCTCGGCGGCCAAATTATCTTGAACATAAGTGCCAGCCTGAAACATAATATTGGCTCTGTATTTTGAATTAATGAGTTTAAATCCAGCTGAAGCAAGGTTTAGATTTACTTCGTTGTGCCTGTTGTGGTTAAACAGAAAAGGTTGACGATAGGGGGTAGCAGGTCTGTTAAAATCATAAGCATGAAAAACATCGCTATAGGCCTGCAAAATAACGTAGTTGTATTGCTGACCCTGGGTCTTTTTTGGAGCAAAAAATACCATAGCCATGCATACTAGTAACCAAAAACTGATTCTTCTTTTCATACTATAAACGCGCTTGAGTTTAGCGCAATTTAGGTTTTCAAAATCTGCCTATTTGATTAAGTTGTTATGGGTTGGCGACAATGATTTTGCAAAATGAAGTTCTAGATGTTAATGAAATGAAACATGTTTACAAAAACTAATTTGGATCCAAATCATTATCAAGAATATTACTATCAAGAGTTGCAATTCTAAATGAGTAGTCGTTTTTCATGCTGGCCAAAATGGGTTCAACCTTGGCATAGTCTTTAACCACCTTAATGGCTAAAAGGGCAAGTGGAATACCTAATATTGATTGAGTTATGTCCAATATTGTTCCGTTTGTCAAATCGGTAATGCTAGTTGCATTTCTTGACTGTGCAGCAATTACTCGGCCTAAAATTCCGGTTATAATCCAAAGTGCCCACCATAATCTCACATACCTGGTACCTAGGTTTTGATGCTGATTAATATCATTAGAATCGAAAAGGATTTGGGTTCTATAGTAAAGCTCTTTCATAATTTGGTATGGGCCAAAGAGATTAACAATGGGAATAAACCAACTAATTGTTGCCATTCTGTCTTTTTGATCCAAATTTTCAACACGTTGATGCAGATTATAATAGGCTCTTCTAAACCAAAGAATAAAAGTAACTATTGAAATTATATAGGCAACCAAGTAAACTATGCCAACTATCCATTCGCGCATATCATTTATTTTGGCATTTTCGGTTGATATCTCAATTCCATTGGCTGCATTATTCAATAAATTAAGTTGCAACAAACTCGATGCTAAAGAGGTGATAGTCAGCACCATTACTATTTTCAAAAGTAATATGGCATACCTGGCTCGTTCGTCGTTTGGTTTCACATAGCTCATTTTTCTTTGTTTAATTATGCTTCGATAATAAGAAATGCCATTTATACGTAGAAATAAATCTAGAAGTAAGGCATTAGTAAATTTTTACCACAGCACAGATTCACGCATGAATTTTCAATTTAATGTATGCGGCTATTGAATATTAATATCTGATGAATGAACGCAATTATTTTTCAAAAAAACCTTGAACCTTTTTCTTGTACTATGAATTATATGTACCTACACACAATACAAATTAAAAATGACACTAAAAGAAAAAACACAAGACATTTACAACATGATTGGCCAAGGCAAATTGCTTGATGCATTTGACAAATACTACGCCGACAACATTGTAATAACTGAGCCGCGCGGAACCTGGAGCTCAAAATCTGAATGCCGCAAGCACGAAGAAGAGTTCTTGTCAATGGTAAAAGAGTTTCATGGTTTAGAAGTAAAAGGAATTACTTCTGACGAAGCGTCTGGCATTGTAATGCACGAAACTTCTATGGATGTAACCTTCCAGGATGGAAACCGAGTAAGCATGGAGCAAGTAGGCGTTCAGAAATGGGAGAACGGCAAAATTGTTCACGAACGTTTCTACTACCAAAACTAGAATAGAATAACTTTAATAATTGAGAAGAGCAGGCCAGAAGCCTGCTTTTTATTTTATACGCTTATGCTTCCAGCGTTTATGAGTCCAAAGCCAAGTTGATGGAAGTTCGTTTATGTCTTTGGCCAACTCAGCCATAAATCTAGCCATTATCTGTTTTGGCGCTAACTCAGCTGAGTTTTGGCATATCTCTTTAAAATTGACTTTGTATTGCCCGCGCTTTTCTCGTTTTATGGCGGCGTATAAAACAGGGTAATTGAACTTCTGGGCAATTTTTCCGGCACCTTGGTAAACGGCGGTTTCTTGGTTCAAAAAGTTCATCCAAATGGCGTTTTCTTTTGTGGGTGTTTGGTCGGCAATAAAAATGGTAGCAGTTGTTTTATTTCTATTAGCCATCATGCCGCGCATAGTGTCTTTTTTGGTAAAGAGTCCATTGCCAAAACGCGTTCTCAACCTTTGGGTAAGTGCATTGAAATATGGGTTTTTCAATGGCTGGTAAATCATAAAAAGTTCATGGAATTTTTCTAATGAAAATCGAGCTCCACCCAGCTCCCAATTACCAAAATGGCCCATTACGATAATGATACTTTGTTTTTTCTCAAAATATTGGGCCACCATTTCAATGTTTTGAAACAATACCATCTCTCTCAGTTTTTTCTCAGAAATGGTAAGTGGCTTCAACGATTCCAAAACCATGTCGCAGAAATAACGGTAAAAGTGCTTTTCAATTAAACGCAATTCGTTGGCGGTTTTGTTTGGAAATGAATTCTGTAGGTTTTGCCTAACCACTTCTAGTCGGTAGCTTAATAGCTTATAAATCAGCACATAAAGCATATCAGATAAACCAAAAAGCAGCCACAACGGCAGAGAAGAAACCACGTAAATAAACGGCAATGAAAGGTAGTATAGAACCGCTTTCACTGACAAAAGTGTTTGGCTAAGGTTAAAAGAAATGCGCTTTTTAGGCTCAATTTTGTGGTTTTTTTAAACGGCTCAAAAGTAGGCGTTGAAGCTAATTATCATTAGTTTAATGACGCGGCCTACTTATAGAGTTTATAAAATTTGAATGCTTTTGGCCATTCGTTTCTTGGTTTAAAAGCAATGGCCACTTCTTCATTATTTAAGCTTGATTCTGTGAGTATTACATGGTGGTCGAATTGTTTGGCTTTTTCAAATTCAGTTTCGTTTACCTTACAAATAACCTTATAAAATGTTCCATTTACCCATTGCTTCATATCATTATCATTTTCAAATTTTAAATAGGCAGCCAAAGAAGCATGTGCTGCAGCCAATGTGGCAAAACCTATTGGTAACTGCTCTTTAATAAGGATATACATTTTCATGTTGCAAACCGGTTTGAATAAACCAAAGGACGTGAAATGTACTTGGATTTTGGTGGCACACCCGAATTGAAATTTGGGTGAGAACTTGTTATTCCTTCTTGGCTTCGATCTGCAGCAAATGCTTCATTCCCGCGCAGCGCGCTCTGAGATGTTTAATCATGAAGCAGGAGCTTCGCGATAGGGTATGGAAATTGGGACATTAGGCCTTAGACAGAATTGGACTCTAAACTAGTAACAAGAAACACTAAACTTCGGATCCTTTAAACCTTGAATTTTACCCTTTGAACTGCTAGTCGAATGTCATTAGATTTCTCGCTCTGCTCGAAATGAACTTGTCGGTTATTCAATTTTCAATTCTAAGACTTTAGACCTTAGACCAAATCCGACTTTAGACTAGAAACTAGAGTCTAGAAACTTCCTCACTCTTCAACATAAACCATTGCCGAAGGAATAATGCCAACATCATAGCTGGCAGTTCGCTTCATTGATTCAATTTGATATACATGCACTTGGCCTTTTTGGTTGTAGTTTTTGGCATCGGCAATAAAAAGTTGAGTGTTTGATGCGCAAATACTGTAAAAGGTTTCTCCATCTTGAGCTAAGTTGTGCTCTTTCAGCTGATTGGTTTGGGTGTTCAGCTCCCAAACTTTCCCGAAAAGAATGAACCAGCAAGTATTTTGATCACGATTAAAAAATGAACTGGCCGCATAAGCTGTGCTTTCTCCATCAATTTCAAGCACTTTTTCAAAGTTTAAAGAGTGCGGGTTTATTTTAAACCAAGCCGCTGCAATTTTTTGATCTACATCACTCATTCTCAAAACCCAAATTTGTCCATTTTGGTCTTGAAAAATCTCTTCACTTTTTCCGCCAATTTCTATTGAGTTTGATACTTGTAATTCTTTGTTGAGCACATAAACCTTTGGCGAATCCATATTGGTAATAAAGGTGTTTCCACTTTCTGAATCGGTAACCATGGCTTCGCTCCAGCCGGGGAGCTCGATTTCATTTTTAATGGTTCTTTGCACCTGATTTATGTGATAAATCTTGTTGGCATATAAGTCGCTTACCAAGGCTTTATCAGACGAAATGAAATTTAGGTAACGTGGAGAAGTGAAGCCTGAAATGGTGCCAATGCTTTTGAATGTTGACGGGTTTACAATCTCAACTGATCCTGAATTATTAATAACTAAAAACAACTCATCTTTCCACAAACTAATTGATTGCCCAACATCACCCAAACTTCTGCCATTGGTGCGTTTAAAAACTTCATTTTCAACCGAGCCAGAATCAAGGTTTATATAGCTTAAAGAAGCATTACCACGCTGAAAATTGCCTTCGTGCAACACATACAGTCCTTTGGTAAATCTGGGTACAGGATTATCGTCAACATCGTCAGGTCCACAATTGGTAAAAAACAAAGCCAATACAAGAAGCCAAATGAATGAAGCATTTCTATTCATAAATCACCAGTTTTTCTCTTACAACTCCTTTTGTTGTGGTTCCTGTAAGTAAATAACAGCCAGGTTTTAGCCCCGAAACTTCTAATTCACTAGTTGCGATTGAAGTATTCACTTTTTGGCCATTCAAGTTTAATAAAGTCAGTTCCTTCTCTTGCTCAATTCCTTCAATTCTAATTGTGTGGCAACTATTACATGGATTTGGAAAGAGTTTAACCGAGATTATTTCTTGAACTGAATTAGGATTTAGAGAATGAATTACGCCCACCGCATCTAAATCAAAACCACCAGCTTCAAAATCAGTAGGCCAAGGGTCGTTAATCAATCTACCATGACGGTCTCTATTTCCATATTTTGGGTCAATACTGCCAACAACATCAATAATTCGAACATGGGTAATGCTGTCAATATTTATGGCATTAGAGTCTTTTAGCACTTCGAGGTCGAACGGTGTGCCATACATACCCCTGTGTTTGCCCGCTAAATTTTGAATTTTGGTTGGGTTTAAAGTTCCAAATGGGCCAATTTGTTGAGCTGTATCTGTTAGTGAAATGCAAGGAAAGCGCACAAAGTCTTTTCCGTTTGAGCTTACTTCAACTAAAGCCAGTTCTAAATAAGTATCGCTAAATGAGTTTTCAAACACGGCAAAATCGGCGCCTGTTCCATTAGTAATGGGGTAAGAGAAGCTTAAAGTAGCCATACCACCATCGCCAAGTGTAACAATTTCGCTATTTGGTTTGCCCAAAGCGTCTTTTTCATCTCCTAAATTAGAATAGCCTTTAGAAACATCGCTTGCATCCATTGGCCCCCTTTTCAGAACACATTCGTTGGCCCAATCTATAAAAACATTGCTATCAGCCGAAATAGCCAATGAGCCTTCTTTTCCTGCGGCAGGATCATATTGCGCCTTGGCATTAAATGCCAAAAAGAAGATTATTATGGTGGTTAAAAATTTCACCTTATTCTTTTATAAAAATGCTTGGTTTCACATAATTGTCTGACAGCCATTTAACAAGATAAGTTCCGCTTGGCAGTTTCTGCACATTTAGCATGTTTTCTTTGCTAAAACTCATCATCATCTTTCCAGAAGTTGAAAAAATCTCGCCGCTTTGTTTAGTGCTGAAGAACAGCCAATTGGCTGTAGGGTTAGGATAAATGCCGATTTCTGAAGACTCCATTTCTTCAACCTTTATAGGCATTGAACTATTGAAATTATCCAAGCAGAAATATTCTGGAGTATTAATGCCCCAGCTTGAATTATCAGAACTTGAAAGGTAGCATTTAATCTGAACTGAGCCCGATAACTGAGCCAGACTTAGCCATTGCCAATCGGTTACAATGTAATCTTTTGAATTATCTGCAAAGCGGTAATCAGCTAAATAGTGCTCAACGGTGTCAATTGCATTTCCATTTATATCTAAACCAACAAACTCAACCTTAAACCAATCTGGGTCGTTACCATCAATTCCTCCAAATTTCTTGGCAAAATCGTCGCCATCTTTCATAGAAAGAGCTGTGTAGGTAGCATTCGTAATGTAAACTCCTTTCAATTTTGCCCCAGCTGCATGGTATGGTAATTCAATAGTAGCACCGCTACCACTGGCTATAACGTAGTTATTTGAATTTACCCCAGTTCCTGTTATTGCGCTGTATTGATTAGTGAAACCCGCGGTTGAAGTGTCAGTGGTATTTGAGTAAGAAAAACCGCTCCAGCTTTTCCAATTTTCATTGTAATTGTTAACGAAATAGGCACCGCTATCTAAAAAACCACCTGCCAAATCGTTTCCGTTATAGAATGACTCGTTTGCCAATGAAAAATGATCTGCAGAAGCCTTTCCAAGCTTGGTATTTGGCGCAATACCGTTAAAATTATCCATGCAGAAATAGGTTGGCGTATTCAGCCCAAACTGGTTGGTGTCAGTTCCTTCAAACCTGAAATAAAGAGAATCAATTTCCCTTAAAACCGATAAATCCCACCAAGTCCAATCATTAATTAAATAGTCGCTGGCAGAAGTATTAAAGGTGTAATTACCTAGATAAAACGCATTCGAATCTTTCAACGTGTCATTCTTATAACCCATGGCCCAAACTCGTAAATAGTCTTTATCGTTGCCACTGGCACCACCAAATTTCTTAGAGAATTGGTTGCCATTCTTCATAATTTTATAGGTGTAGGTGCTGTTGGTGATGAACATACCTGACACAATCTGAGCAGAATCAAATGATAT
>JAGQWA010000175.1 GCA_020437725.1 Bacteroidota bacterium
CCTAGTTAACCAAGAAAACCCCAAAAAACCCCTCAGTGACCAAGGAATCGCCGAAGCCCTTAAAAATTCTAATATTGATATTGCCCGCCGAACCGTGGCAAAATACCGAGAGCAATTAAACATTCCGGTGGCACGTTTACGCAAAGAATTATAAGCTGCGTGAAAAAACTTGCCAACTTCTTTTCCTACGCATTTCATCCCATATTTTACTTTTTTTACCTGTATTTGGCCTATTGGATGTTTGATCCTTACGCCAACCACAGCGTAATGTTTTCAGGTCTCATTCTCTCGTGTGGATTTGTGTTATTCAATACAGCCATTCTGCCGGTTTTGCTTGTGCTTTTGTCAAAAAGAAGCCTAGTTAAAGGCAGTTTGGCCGACCGCAGAATGTCTATACTTTTTGCCATAATAGTTTACACAGGAACCTATTTAAGCATTGCCAATAAAATAATTCCCGAGCCACTACAAAACCTGCTAATTGCCACCGTAATTGGGTTGGCAATAGCCTTTGTGGTAAACTATAAATTCAAGCTTAGCTTGCACACTTCAGGTGCTGGTGGAATAGTAGCCTTTAGCCTATTTAGGTTGTTAGAAACAGGGAATGATTTCTATTTGATTCACTTGTGTGTAACCTTACTTGTGGCAGGAATTGTTGGTTCATCTCGCTTGGCAGTAAATGCTCATACAAACACTGAATTATACAGTGGGTATGCAGCTGGTTTTTTCTCATGCTTGCTCGTTCTTTTCCTTATTTAAATTGAAAATTTTATCAAATTGTTTACTTAAAGTTTAGTATTGGTTATTAAAACCAAAAGGCACTATTAAATCCCTGTCACCATTGTGTAAACACCCATTTTACGGTATAGGCAGCACATAATTTCGAGCCATTAAATTTAAAGGTAAAATGATTATGTGTGTAAAGAAAACCCTGCTTACGGTAGGTGTTTTGTGTTTGACTGCTGCAAGCATTTGGGCACAAAATATTAAAGGAACGGTACTAGATGCCAAAAATTACCAGCCAGTTATTGGGGCAACCATTACGGCTGAAGGAACAAGCACAGGCGCTTGGACAGACGTTAATGGCAACTTTGAGCTAAATGTTGCTTACGGTACTCAATTAAACATTTCGGCTATTGGTTATAAAAAATCTGAAGCTACTGCTGCTGCCATAGTAACGGTTTATTTGCAGCAAAACACTACCGATCTGGCTGCGGTTCAAATTGTAGCATCTCAAACATCTTCAGAAACTCCATTTACAGTTTCTCAAATTGATAAGACTGAAATTCAAGCCGAGTTGGCAAGTAGAGACATTCCGCTTGCATTAAACTCTACACCAAGTGTTTTTGCTACCAACCAAGGCGGTGGTGCCGGCGATGCCAGAATTAACCTAAGGGGCTTTAATCAACGCAATATTTCGGTTATGATTAACGGTGTACCTGTAAATGACATGGAAAACGGCTGGGTATATTGGTCTAACTGGGATGGTTTGGCTGATGCCGCTTCAACCATTCAGGTGCAACGCGGTTTGAGCGCGGTAAACTTGGCTACTCCTTCTGTTGGTGGAACCATGAACATAGTTACTGATCCTGCTAAAATGAGCGAAGGCGGAATGATTAGAACTGAAATGGGAAGTTGGAATTTCAAGAAAACCACTCTTAATTTCAATACAGGTTTAATGGACAACAAGTTGGCTTTTAATGGCTCTCTTGTTAGAAAAACGGGTGATGGCTTTTACCAAGGCACATATACTGATGCTTGGGCTTATTATTTAGGTGCCAGCTACCGTGTAAGTTCAAAAGACAGAGTTGAAGTTTATGCATTGGGTGCACCGCAACGCCATGGCCAAAATCTTTACAAGCAAAATGCTGCCAGATATAGCCATGAATTTGCTAAAAGCCTTGATGGATATGATGAAGCCGCACTTGCCAGCTACACCGAATTTGGTCGCAACTTCAACCAAAACTACAATGCTGTTTCGCCTACTTATAGAGGCCAGCAATACTGGCAGATGTATAGAATTCGTGCAAACGAGCCTAGATACAATGAAACTTACTTAATGGAAAGAGAAAACTATTTCCATAAACCACAAGTGAATGTAAACTGGTACCATGAGTTTAGCGATAAATTAACATGGTCAACCATTGGCTATTGGTCAGGCGGTAATGGTGGTGGAACCGGAACCATAGGTAGAGTTAATGCCAGCTATGGCCCTGGAAATGCAGGTTACTATAATTGGGACACTGAAATTGCTGAAAACATGGCCAATTACGACTCAACTTACAGCACATCTGAAACAGCGTCAACTGGTGTAATTAGAAACTCGGTAAACCAGCAAAACACGTATGGTGCCATTTCTAAACTCTACTACAAAGCCAGCGATAATTTGAATTTACAAGTAGGTGTTGATTGGAGAACAGCTACAATTGGCCACTGGAGAGAAGTAAGAGACCTTTTAGGCGGTGATTACTACATTGACAGAAACAATGATTTTGATGTTGTAGACAATGATGATGCCGCTACAAGAGCCAACCAAATGAAACGTTTGGGCGATAAAATTGCCTACCACAATACCAATACTGTAAACTGGTTTGGTACGTATGCACAAGCAGATTACACTAAAAACAAGTTATACGCATCAGCGGTACTTGGCTACACAAGTGTAAGCTTCAACTACAATGATCATTTCCAAAAAATGAGCGATGGAAGCGAATATTCAAGCGATGCCTCAGCAACTGGATTCCAAGCAAAAGGCGGTTTGTTCTACGACCTTAACAAAAACCTGCAAGTATTTGCTAATGGTGGTTTAATGAGCAATGTACCAACGCTTGATGGAGTTATGAGCGACGCAAGTGGTATAGTTTACCAAAACGCTAAGAACGAAACCATTAGCAACGTTGATGTAGGTGTGAATTTCAACATTGCTAAAAATAAGATTGCCGGTAAGCTTAACTACTACAACACTACTTGGAACGATAGAATTGTGACAGAAAATTATGTTGACCAAGATGGAAATACACAATTTTTTAGAATGGAAGGCATGAACCAAAATCACAGCGGCGTTGAATTGGAAATGGGTTATCGTCCATCAAAACTTATTCAATTTGATGTTGCGGCATCAATGGGTAATTGGGTTTATCTTGAAGATGCTTCTGGCGATGTTACTACCCAATCTTCTGCTGGAACATTTGATTCGACCTACACCCGTACATATTATATTAAGGGATTAAAGGTTGGCGATGCGCCACAAACACAAACCATGATTGGTGTTACTGTATTTCCATTTAAAGGCTTAAGAGCAAGCCTAGATTACAGATGGTACACCAATTTTTACTCAGATTTTCTGCCAGGTACTCGTACAGCTTTAGAAAACGACTCTCGCCCACAAACATGGCAAATACCTGATTATGGTATTGTTGACTTTCATGCCACCTATGCCATTCCTTTAAAAGTGCAAGGTGTAAGAGTTGAAGCGTTTGCCCACATTTTGAACTTAACCGACAATTTGTACATTCAAGAAGCTTTTGACAACAGCCAGTACAATGCATTTGATAAAGACCATGATGCTGACGATGCTGAAGTTTTCTTAGGCTTACCAAGAAACTACAACGCCGGTATAACCATTAGATTCTAGATAATTCAACATAGCATTTCTGAAAAGAGCCGTGGCCGTTGTGTCATGGCTCTTTTCTTTTTGCACTACCTCAAATGATGTAGAAAAGTTGCAATGGCACTACCTCAAAAGAGGTAGTTTTAGTAAAACCCATTGCTTAAAATTGAAGTGCATTCACTTATTGTAATGCAAAGCAGTCTAAATTCTTTAAAATGTGTACTACTTTTAAGGGGTTGAAATTGAGCAAAATGAAGAAGTCTACACAATCAATAGTTATTAGTGCATTACTAACTCTAATTATTACCCAACTGGCAAGTTGCGGAAATGATGACTGTCCAGATATTAAACAACCCCCAATCCAAGACCTTACAGAATTCGAAAAACAGCGATTTCCGTATGACACCATTGATCAGTTGGCCTTTTATTACAGAGACGAACGAACTATTGACACATTGGTTTACGAAAAGATCGATTACGTTCAAAAGGTTGTAGGCGTTGGCGACAGCATAGACATGGAAAGTGGGTGCAAACAAAAGTTTATGTCTAGACATGCTGAATACATTGCCAAGTACAAGCATAGAAAAAGCGGACATATAATTGAGTTCTTCAATGATGCCGATATTACTAGGATTGGTGTGAATTGGATATATGGGTATGTTTCAAGTTCGCATGGGTCACTTGACAAAAAGTATGGCGGGGAAAATCAAATCTCTCTGGGTGATACTGTAACTCTATTAGATTCAATTGTGTTCGAAAAAGCTTTCAGAAGTTACACTACTCAGCCGCCCTTAAAGAGTTCACATTACGCATATTCTTACCCGATCGGGTTTATTTATTTAGGAGACAAACAAAACAATAAAGAATGGTTTCTTTTAGACTGGCAGTAGCGTTTATCTGTTTCGCCCTGGCCTGTAATTCGGCTTTTTCGCAATGCTCAATAAGCAATACCAGGGGCAATAACTCAAGTTTTGTTAATGATGAAGGTTATCCTTTCACAACCTTCTATCGAAATGACGAAAACGGATCGTTTACCTATGACAGAGGCTTATCTGCTTCCATTGACACTTTGCGCTCAAGATTATCCTTAATACTATTACAGGAAAATGGAAACTTAAGCATTCCTGAAGATACATTGAGCGAAGTGGTAGCCAATGTTTACAAATCTCTCCACGCCATAGCCAGAAAACCCAACGAAAGTTATCTAATAGAAGGGCAAGTAGAACCAAGTTATAAAAGACGCCAAGCATTCTCTTTTCAAATAAAAGCCAAAGGGTTTGTGTTGTTGTGTGCCGTGAACGATACGGGTGGAAACATTCCAACCGATACACTTCAAAAACTGAGGGATGATATCGAGACCATGTTTTCAAAAATCTACTATGACTATAACTACACCTATACAAATACACAGAGTCACAGTATGTCAAAAAACTTGATCCATTACCTACAAGCCTATGATTATTTAATGACCGATGCTTTATTGAATGGAGGGCAAACCAGAGTAGAAGAAATAACCTGTATTGGTGCCAACTTGCAAAAGCTAGTTGGCGAATACTTTAGATCAGTTAACAAATTGCCGCCTGTTGGTGCTTTGCAAAGAGATAACGACAATCATACTCTCATGGCAGCGTCAGTGTTAGGTTTGGCATCATTGGTTTTGCACCAACATGGGGCTAACCGACTACGACCACATCGCCACCCGGAAAAATGGGCCAGAACGGCTATGTGGCGTATAGATAAAACTATTTGGGATGAGAATGGAAGAGCTGAAAGTAAACGAGGCGGCACTTACGGTTTTGCCGAAGGGCCTTATTATTTCAAATACGCCTATGAGAACCTAACACCCTATTTCATGGCCTTAAAAAATGCTGATGAACGTGAGAACCTGAACAAAAGTGTTAAACCGTTTAAATGGATTGGCACAAACACTTCAACAACCATTGAAAAGAACTTTGTTGATGACCCTGATTTCGACCACCTATTTCAATGGGCAAATGACATTCAAATGCCTAATGGTGCCTATCCAACCTTTGATGATACTTGGAAAAACACCAAATTCATCGGTTTGGCAGGATTTAGGAATCACGATTGGTGTAGCAATACCAACCTGCCTTTTGCTACTAATGGTTCATCTGGTCACATTGACCTTCGTGAAGAGTTTGTTGCCGCCGCAGTAGACGGCTTCTTTGGAGAAATGTACCAAAAAAGAGCTAATGCCTATGAAAAGGAAATGTTGTTTGACAATAATTCAGCAGTAATAAGAAGCACAGGATCGCTCGTCAATTCTGCCGATATGAAATACTTATTTATCAATGGTGAAAACCGACCTTCTGACGGCTCCTATCATCGCGTGTGGGGCCATGATCACAATGACATTGGATCCTTTATTCTTGGAGCCGGAGATTATCAATTGATCATTGATCCTGGAAAGCATTCAGATGACAAAATCAAGCATATACGTCAAGGTGAGCATCACAGTACCATTTTATTAGATGACGATAAATGCCTAGATGAAGACATTGGAGAGTTAGTTAATACAAAATATCTAGGCGATGAAAATTATGTTCTCGAAGGGCTTGAGTTTAAAAGCAATAGCAATATTACTGTTGACAGAAACTTTATTATAAAGGATTACAAGGACTACGTATATGTTATTAAAGATAATATTTATTACAACGGTAATTCCAGCGATCCAAGTTTAGCAAATAAAAAATTTACCATATACATCAACGGGAACGGTCTTAAAGGAACATTCATTGCCAAGGATGCATATAGCAAATATGATTTTGATAATTTGGAATGGGTCAACTTTCCGGCGGTAACGATTACTGACTCAACTTTTTCGTTAGATAGCAATACGGCTACATGGTCAGGTGCATGCAGTGACCCTAACGCATATGGTCTCCGGGCATACTTTTTCGCCGTACTCGAAGATTCGACTCATTTTAAAATAGACAGTACAACATACGGAGAAAAGCATGAAGGTAATTTGAATTTTGTTGATTGGCATACTCGTGCTCGGGTAACAATTGATAACTCAGAATATGTGCGATTTCGCACGGTTATTCACTCATATAAATGTTATGAAGGCCCACAAGGTGTTGAGTTGCTCGATTCCAATTACCTGTGGGGTGTAATATCTCAAAAACGCCAAATTGGCCAAGAAAAATGTGCTAATCTATATAGTTACAAAGATTCCTTTCTTAGTGCTCGATTTCCTTCAGGAAATAGCGGCGATACGGTGAATTTTGATGGAGATGAAGTAGAGTTTTGTTTTGAGTTC
>JAGQWA010000176.1 GCA_020437725.1 Bacteroidota bacterium
CACACGGGGCGGTCTAGCCTATGCAAGGTGCCCACATATACATTGCCGGGTTTTTGGTATTTCTCTTTTAAAAAATGCTGCAACCTTTCATTTAAAGGTTCATCTCCTGTTTTATCGCTTTGCACAATTTCACCCACCATTTTATTAATGGCTATTAGGTGGTTATCTTCAAATAAAATTTCCATACAAAAAGCAAATACAAAGGTATTGGCCGGCGCGTGATGGGCTAAATGATTGGCCATTTATCTTTGCCAGCTTAATTTACGGTATGAAGCAGTTCATGCGCTTTTTAATGCGGCGCATTCCACGTCCAATCCTTCTAAGGCTTAGTTACATTTTCAGATTCTTTATTGTGCGTTTTTACAAAGGCAACCAATTAGAATGCCCAGTTTGCGAAACACAGTTTAGAAAGATGTTGCCTTATGGTATAAATTCTAGAGAAAATGCCATGTGCCCTAAGTGTTTGTCGTTAGAACGCCACAGGCTTATCTGGCTTTATCTTCAAAACAAAACCAACATTTTTACGGGCAAGAATAAGATGCTTCATATTGCCCCTGAGCAATGTTTCTTAGGTCGATTTAAAAAGCTTGAGAAGCTAGATTATACCACTGGCGATTTATTTTCTCCTTTGGCTGATGTAAAAATGGACGTGCACGATATTCCATTTGATGACAACACGTTTGATATTGTTTTCTGTAACCATGTTTTAGAGCACGTTACAGACGACCACAAAGCCATGAGCGAAATTTGCCGAGTGTTAAAACCAGGTGGTTGGGCCATGTTGCAATCGCCAAAAGACCCTAAACTAAAGGTTACAAAAGAAGATCCTTCAATTACTGACCCTTGGGAAAGAGAAAGGGAATTTGGCCAAAAAGACCATGTTAGAATGTATGGCGATGATTATGCGGCTAGAATGGCAAAAGCTGGTTTTAAGGTAATTGAAGACCAAACCGTTTTTGAGCTAGGAGAGAAGTATAAATACTACTCGTTGCTTCCGGGCGAAATTCTTTACGTAGGCGTAAAACCAAACTAAAACGCTGTTGACCTCTGCCAAAGCCATAGCCCATCTGGTTTACAAAGACATTAAGCTAGAACTACGGGAGAAATATGCTTTGAGCGGAATTCTGCTCTATGTGGTTTCTACCACTTTCGTTATTTATTCAGCATTTCAGCAGGTTGATGCTTCAACTTGGGTTTCGTTGTTTTGGATAATTACCTTGTTTGCTGCGCTTAATGCTGCTTCTAGATCATTTATTACTGAAAATCCAAACACCCGATTGTATTATTTCTTGTTAGTAGGTCCGCATGAAATGATACTTTCTAAAATGCTCTTTAATGGGCTTTTGTTGCTGGTTCTGGCAGCCATTTCGAATTTGGTTTTTGGCATTTTGCTTGGTTTCGAAATTGAAGGGTTCAACTTATGGATTCTGCTTTCTGCGCTTGGTTCGTTGGGTTTTGGTTTGTCGTTTACCATGATTTCAGCCATTGCCAGTAAGGCCAAAAACGCTGGTGTTTTAATGACTATTCTTGGGTTACCCATTATCATTCCACAGCTAATGGTGCTTATAAGGCTAAGTAATTTAGCAGCAAATGGCGGCACAATTGCTGAACATTGGGGCGATTTGGTTTCGCTGGCATCAATAGATATTATTGCCCTAGCGGTAGCGTTGGTGGTTTTCCCTTTTTTGTGGAAGGATTAGCAGTTTATACTCGCCCTTCTCAATCTATCATTAATGGCCGGCCCTAGTCCAGTTTCGGGTATCCATTCACCAATTATGGCTGAGAATGATGATTGATCCAATTCTCTTAAAATAGAAAAGAGATTTTTGGCAGCAGTAGTTATCTGGCCATCAGGAGCTAGAATAATTTGCTTTGACTTTTCTACTTCAGGTTTATAATCGGAAAAGCGCAAATAAGCCACGTTCTCAGCTTGTTCAACAGGAATTTGGCTTAATTCCAAGCCCATATAAAGTGGGGTTTTGGTAGCGTAGTGCTTGCTGAAATTGCCCGGGCTGGCTTCTTCAACCGTTTTGGCCAATTCAACTGGTTTGTTGCTCTTGGCTTGTAACTCGTCAATGTCTAAACCACCTAATCTCAACACCCAAACTTTGTCGTCTGCCTCTCTAATGATGGTACTTTCTATACCTACTTGGCATGGCCCACCGTTTAAAATGCAAGGTATTTTGCGGCCCAATTGTTGGTTTACGTGTTCAGCTGAAGTAGGGCTTACATAAGTAAACGGATTAGCACTTGGTGCCGCAACCGGAAAATCAAGTTGCCTTAATAATTCAAGAGTAAGCGGGTGGTTGGGTATTCTAACGGCCACATTGGGCAGGCCAGAAGTAACCAAATCAGAAATATGATCTCGTTTGTGAAGAACCACGGTTAAAGGCCCAGGAGAAAATGACTCCAAAAGTGATTTAGAAACAGCAGGTAAAGATTTAACAAACCTTTCAATTTGTTCAATTGAATGAGTATGAACAATTAATGGGTCGAACTTGGGCCTGTTTTTGATGGCGAAAATGTTCAGCACGGCCTGTTCATTATAGGCGTTTCCAGCCAATCCGTAAACTGTTTCGGTAGGAATGGCTACATTTTGCCCTTCAATTAAATACTTGGCAGCTTCAATTGCTGATGTGGTAATTTTTGCCTGCATTTTCTATTGCGGTGCAAGTTAAGAAAGGCAAGGGGTGTAGGGTATTTTTCTATTTTTGCACCCAATTTTTTCACAGGTAATGGATAGAAACCAAGTAATTGGGTTCACGCTCATAGGAATTCTCTTTTTAGGCTTCATGTATTTTGGCCAACCTTCAGCCGAAGAAGTAAAACGCCAACAAGCTGTAAGAGACAGTATTGCAGCTTACAACGATCAGAAAATAGCTGATTCAATAGCCAAACTTCCAGCAAAACAACTAACATCTGATAGCACCACCATTGGTGCACCAGATAGCAACGCTCCCGCACAAGTTGTAGAGCAATTGATAACCTTAGAAAACGATTTGCTGCAAGTAAAACTTAGCAATGTAGGTGGTAAAGTGGCATTTATTAAGTTGAACGATTATCGCCGGTCCGATTCTAGCGATTTGGTTTTAACCAATCCAGAAAATACTTATTTCGGCTTTAATTATGGTGATGGCAAAGACGCTAAGAATACCAACGATTTGGTTTTTGAAATTGCCAGCCAATCAAAGAGTTCGGTGAGTTTTGTGGCCAACACCAATGGCGGAACTGTTGAACATAAATACACGCTTGATGCTGACAGGTATATTCTGAATTTTACCAGTAAATGGAACGGGGTAACCGCCAAGATTCTTCATTGGCAAAACGAGATTCTTCAACAAGAAAAATCGCTTCAAACTGAAAGGCAACAAACCACTCTTTATTATAAGGAAGATGAAAGATCGGCCGATTATCTCTCAGAAATGAGCGAAAACGACGAAGAAGAGCTTTCAGAGAGAAAAATTGAGTGGGTTTCATTCAAGCAGCAGTTTTTTAACTGGGCTGTTATTCCAGAAACGCCATTTACCAAAGGCAAAGTGGTAATTAATCAGCCAGAAGGCGAAGATTATTTAAAACAAGCCACCGCCACAATGGGCTTGTCAGAAGGCAGTGAACACAAGTTCATGATGTACATGGGGCCAAACCACTACCAAACTTTAAATAGGTTAGATATTGGTTTAGAAAAGGTAATTCCACTTGGCTGGGGAATTTTTGGTTGGGTAAATAAAGGCCTTGTTATACCGGTGTTCAACTTCCTGTCGGGAATGATTAGTAGTTACGGAATCATTATCTTAATTCTCACCATTTTCATCAAAGTAATCCTGCTTTTCTTTACTTATAAAGCCTTTATGTCGGGCGCTAAAATGCGTGCATTAAAGCCTGAACTTGATGAGATAAAGAAGAAAAACGAAGGCGATGCGCAAGCTGCCCAAATGGAGCAAATGCAATTGTATCGACAAACTGGTGTTAGCCCATTTGGTGGATGCTTACCAATGATTTTGCAGTTTCCGATTTTGATTGCGATGTTTAGGTTCTTCCCTTCATCAATTGAGCTTAGGCAACAAAAGTTTTTGTGGGCTGATGATCTTTCATCATATGATTCTATTTGGGACTTTGGCTACGTGCCAATTATCGATAGCATTTATGGCGACCACGTTAGTTTGTTTGCCTTGTTAATGACCATTACCACATTTGTTTACACACTTATAAACCAACAATACCAACCGCAACAGCAAAAGGAATTGAAGTATTTGCCATACATCATGCCAATTATCTTCCTTTCTTTCTTAAACAGATATTCTGCGGCGTTGAGTTATTACTACTTCTTGGCCAACCTTATTTCAATTGGCCAAACCTATCTTTTTAAAGCATTTGTTGACGAAAAGAAACTTCGTGCCCAAATTGAAGAAAACAAGAATAACCCTAAGAAAGCCGCTTCTGGCGGCGGTTTAGGCAGTAATCTTGGTAAAGGAATGCAAGACCGCATGCAAAAAATGCTTGAGCAACAGCAAAACAAGCAGCGTGCTATTGAACAACAAAGAGCACAAAAGAACAAGGGCAAGAAATAAGCGATTTGCCGGCAAAATGGCCTTCAAATTTTTTGAACATACTCCCTATTTACACCTTTTTGAAAGGATTGGTGCCATTGCTGACCAAGAACAGGTTGCTGTTTACTTGGTAGGTGGATATGTGCGCGATGTTTTGTTGCAACGCCCTTCAAAAGACATTGATTTTGTTGTTGTTGGAAATGGGGTAGAATTTGCCAAGGCCGTTTCAAACCAAATGAGTGGCTCAAAACTGGCCTACTTCAAGAATTTTGGAACTGCACAAATCACTTTTCCAGATAAAGAAGATTTGGATTTTGAGTTTGTTGGCGCCAGAAAAGAGTCTTACCAACGCGATTCTAGAAAGCCAATTGTTGAAGACGGCACGTTGGATGATGATTTAAGCCGAAGGGATTTCACTATTAATGCCTTAGCGGTTTCGCTAAATAAAGAATCGTTTGGTGAAATTGTTGACCAATTTGGTGGTTTAAAGCATTTGGATGAAGGTGTATTAAAGACACCCTTAGAGCCAGCGCGCACTTATTCTGACGATCCTTTGCGAATGATGCGTGCCATTAGATTCGCAACGCAATTGGGTTTTGAAATTCACCCCGAAAGCCTTGACGCAATTAAGCAAGAAGCTTCTAGAATTGAAATAATTAGTCAGGAACGAATTACTGATGAGCTAAATAAAATCATTCTGACAAAAAAGCCATCAGTTGGTTTTGAGTTGCTATACAACACAGGTCTATTGCAAATAATTTTCCATGAATTAGTGGCACTTCAAGGCGTTGAAACCAAGAATGGAATTGCACACAAAGACAATTTCTACCATACTTTAAAAGTGCTAGATAATTTATGCGAAACCACCGATGATTTGTGGTTGCGTTGGGCAGCCATAATGCACGATATTGGCAAGCCCGCATCAAAGCGTTTTAGCGATGAACATGGTTGGACATTTCATGGCCATGAAGTAATTGGCGAGAGAATGACCAAAGGCATTTTTAGGCGAATGAAGCTGCCAATGAACGAGCACATGAAATACGTGCAAAAATTGGTAGCCTTGCATTTGCGGCCAATTGCCTTAATGAACGAAGTAACCGACTCTGCCATTAGGCGCCTTATTGTAGATGCAGGAGAAGATTTAGACGACCTTTTTAAACTTTGCAAGGCCGACATTACCAGTAAAAATGAACGAAAAGTTCAACGCATTATTCGTGGTTTCGAAAATGTGCAGCAAAAAGTAAAAGACGTTGAAGAACGAGATCAATTGCGCAATTGGAACCCACCAGTTACTGGCGAAGACGTGATGACTTGCTTTGATTTGAAGCCATCAAGAGCGGTAGGAGATATTAAAAATGCCGTTCGCGAAGCCATTTTAAATGGAGATATTCCCAATAATCGTGAACTGGCTATTGATTATATGGTTAAAATTGGAATGGAATTGGGATTGGAAGTGAAGAATAAGTTGACCTAACAAGAAAATTATGGACGAGCAATTTGCAATGCGCTTAAAAATAACTTTTGAGAAAGATGCCACCATTATGCGCGTGGTTGATGTTCCAAAAGATAAAAATCTTGAGTTTTTACACCTAACCATTTTGGCTTGTTTAGAGCTTTCGCCGGGCGAAATAACATCGTTTTGGCTAAGTGATAACAACTGGGGTAGAACAGTGGAAATACCGTTAATTCAAGATAGTACCGTGCCTGACGATGGCAAGGAACACGAAAAAATGGCGGTTATGGAAGATGTGCCAATTGCTGAGGCAATTAACGAGCACATGCCCAAACTCATTTACGAATACGACCCTATGATTCAATGGTCATTCAAAATTGAATTTATTGAATACAGAGCCGAAAGCGACCAATTTGAGTATCCCATTTTAGTGCAGGAAAACGGTAAAGCACCCGACCATAACTTGGCCAAAATTGCCTTTATTAATCAATTAGAAGACAATACTTCTGATGATGAAGACATATTTTCTTCGGGTGGTGGCTTTTTAGATCATGACGACGACTACGATTTTTATGATGAGGATTAATGGCTAATCAGCCAAAACTCATTTGTGTGGTTGGTGCCACGGCCAGTGGTAAAACCAGCCTTGGCATCAAGTTGGCTCAGCAACATACAACTGAAATTCTTTCGGCCGATTCAAGGCAGTTTTATCGTGAAATGAACATTGGCGTAGCCAAGCCCACTTCAGATGAACTGGCGGCTGCAAAACACCACTTTGTTAACTCATTATCTATTCAAGATGATTATTCAGCCGGAGATTTTGAAAAAGATGCTTTGGCCATTTTGAGTGAGATTTTCAAAGAACATTCCACAGCCATTATGGTGGGCG
>JAGQWA010000177.1 GCA_020437725.1 Bacteroidota bacterium
CCAATAGAGAACACGCTTGAACATGAACAGGAGTTGTGAAATAAAAACGATCCAGGTGGAATTACCTGGATCGTTTATTCGTGTATCGGATGGGTATATGAAAAGTTGGGCATTACGGAGCGATTCACTGTCAAACTGCACAAAGTTAAATGCGAGCTACACACTTGAAATTTAGCACTATCTGCCCAATTTTTTATATACCGTGTTACCAACTGGGCGTTCTCGTCTGTCAATGGTTTGAGATAATTTTTCAATTCAGTCATACCGTTTTCTCTGTCTTAAAAGATTTAGTTTTTTAGTGTCGGCAAAGTCAGCGTTGGGAAATAGACAAGCTCTATGGCAGGTTTTGGCTTTAGCGTGGGCTTGTGCGACCTGCCATTGTGCTTGGCTATGTGCGTTAACGTTTAATTGCTCTAATAATTTCACCAATCCATAAAACTAATGAGGTTGAACCGATAATAATAGCCCAATCCTTTAATGATAATGGAACTGTTCTAAATACTTCCCCACCAAATTCCACAATTAAAATTTGTCCTATTAGAATTACAAGAGCAACTATTAAGAAGCCAATGGATTTATTTAAACCATGAAATGCCGATTTCCCAGTAGCAAATGCTTTAGCATTAAACATATTCCAAAATTGTAACATTACAAATATTGTGAAGAAACGAGATAAATCGTAACGGCTAACCTCACCATTATTTGAGAAATAAAATAAGAGACCTAATAAAATAATAACGAAAGAAAAACCAACAAATAAAATATTTGAACGCATTGGAGGTGTTATTATAAAATCCTCATTTTTTCTAGGTTTATTATCCATTACCCTCAAATTCGGCGGTAAGGAAGCCAAAGCACCTGCTGCAAAGGTGTCCATAATAAGATTAACCCATAACATTTGTGTAACAGTCAAAGGCAATTCATGACCGAAAATTGAACCTAAAAATACGATAATTAAGGCAGCAACATTTATTGTTAATTGAAATAGAATAAAACGCTGAATGTTTTGATATAATGAACGACCCCACATTACAGCAGTTGTAATACTACTGAATGAATCATCTAATAAGGTTATATCACTTGCCTCTTTAGCGACAGATGTACCTGAACCCATTGACAAACCAACATGTGCAAAATTTAAAGCTGGTGCATCGTTAGTTCCGTCTCCAGTAACTGCAACGACAGAACCATTTTTTTGCAATAGTTGAACTAGTCTTTGCTTATCTGTCGGTCTGGCTCTACACATTATTTTTAAATGCTGTACTCTCTTTAAAGCTTCTTCGTCCGAAAGATTTTCAAATTCAACCCCAGTAATTATGTTGTGTAAGTTATCACTATCGTTCCAGATTCCTATTTGACGACCAATTTCCTTAGCAGTACCCGGAGTATCGCCAGTTACAATTTTAACTTCGATGCCCGCATTTAAACATTTTGTAACAGCAGAAGGAACATCTAATCTCACAGGGTCTGAAATAGCTGTAATTCCAAGGAATATAAGACTTGAGTTAATCAATTTCCCATTTTCAAATCTGTCAATATTATCATCTACAATTTCATACGCAAAACCCAAAGTCCGCATTGCTTGATTCTGATATTGCAAAAGGGAATTTTCGATTGTAGAATTATATTCATTAATTGGTTTCAACCCTTGTTCAGACAATATATAACTACATTTTGAAAGTACAATTTCAGGTGCACCCTTCACATATAGAACTTTTTTGTTTAGCAAAGGACTATTAACCAATGAAGCCATAAATTTTCTTTCTGTTGAAAATGTTAGTTGTTCGATTACTTCAGCATCTTCACGAATATCTAAATAATTTAAACCTTGCTCATGTAACCACAATAAAAGCGCAGCTTCTGTTGGGTTGCCTAACGTTTTTATTTTTGTGGGTTCAGAATAATCAAGATAAGCAGTTGAATTTACTGATATGCTCTCTTTTATAATATTGCTATTTTCGTCATTTGTTAAATGATTGCCATTTAAACACAGAAAATCAGCTTTATATACTTGCATTTGATTCTGTGTTAACGTCCCTGTTTTGTCGGTACAAATTACTGTAGTTGCACCCATAGTTTCACAAGCGTGCATTTTTCGAACTAAATTATTGTTTTGCAACATTCGACGCATACTTAGTGCAAGACTAAGGGTAACGCTCATTGGTAAGCCTTCGGGAACAGCAACAACAATCAATGTAACCGCAACCATAAAATATTGCAATATACGTCCTGCGACATCTAAACTAACCCATGATTCAGCGTTTAAGGGGTTGATGCCAAACAAAAAGCCAGAAGCAGAAAGTAGCAAGAAAGTTAATATGCCGTAGATTATCCACCTCAACCAACTTCCTTCTTCAACACTTTTGGGAAGTTCTTTTTCTTTACCTAGTAATTCAAATGAATCGTAAATAATTGGTAACCAAACTTTAGTTAATACAATTGCTGCTGATAGGATTACAATCCCTATGGAACCTAATTGACCTATTGTGAATTGGGCTTCACCTAAAAATAAATCCTTAACAAAAAGTGCTAAAAATGTTAAAACTGCTAAAGCAAAACCAACAACACCAATAAACTTAGCAAGCTTGTCTAATTGCTTATTCAATGGCGTTTCTTCCCCACTCATTTCCGTGGCTTTCTCTGCAACTTTCCCAAATTCTGTTTCATCACCAACCTTTTTTATCTCAAGAATACCATGACCATCCATTAATTTAGTACCTCTCATTGCCCAATTTGAAGGGTATGTAGAATCTGTATGAAAATTTGCTGGGTTGGTAGTTTTATCAATGATTGGTTCCCCTGTTAAACATGATTCATCAATTTGCAGAGACACCGCTTCGAGCAATTCGCCGTCAGCAGGAACTTCTTCGCCAGTGCCAAGAATAATTATATCACCAACAACAATATCTTTCTTTGGAATTTCGCAAACATTACCATTTCTGATAACCTTATAAAGAGTATCGTCGTTAACCTTATTTAAAACGTCAAATTTTTTATTTGCATCCATTTCAAACCAAAAAGCTACACCGGTCGCTAAAAGTATAGCGCAAAAAATGCCTATTGTTTCAGCAAATTCCATGTGAACGAATGAAATACCTAACGAAAGAAAAGCCGCAATTAAAAGAATTCTTATAATTGGGTCTTCAAACTTTTCTAAAAAAAGTTTCCATAAAGGTTCGCGTTCTGGTGGAGTTAAAATATTTTCTCCATATTTCTTTCGGCTTTCAATAACTTGCTCATTGGATAGCCCGGTGTAATGCTTCTTATGTTCCATCTTTCTATAATAAATTTAATAATGATTGTGGTAATTGTTTTGCTTTAGATTTTAAGTTCTTTAATAAAGTAAGTTCAATATTATCCAACTTGCCATCGCCTTGTATCTTAGCCAATAGCCAATTTGCTTCATCGGCATCAACAACGCCAGGAGATGCTTCGTCTTCTAATAAGAAACTGGTAATTGCTTCTACGAAAAGGATTTCCCAACTTGAATGGTTTTCTTTACCACTAACGGCATCATTTAACTCAAACAGAAACTCTGCTTCTTCTTTGTCAATTACGCCATCGGCATATAAGACCTCACGTAATTGTTTTACTTCTTGTTCATCAATTACGCCATCGGCGAGTATTGATTTTTTCAATTCATTTAGTTTACTCATTTTTTAAAAATTTAATTGTTAGACATTAGAAACTATTTTTGACTCTCCAAATACCGACTTCAAAGAATTAACAATATTCCTTTTATATTCCGAATCTTTAAGGTATATCGCTTCATCTTCCATGTCTGAAATATCGAAAAGGATTTTGTTGTCTGATACTATTATTCTATTTACAATATTTTTATCTTGAAAGCCTTTATAAATTCGGCTTTTCGTAAAAGATGTTTTATCTCTAATGTCTGAATACATTGAATAAGATAAAAAGAGAAATAAAAACTCAGCTATTAACAAGAAAACTACAGTTAAATATTTCCCTAAAATAAATTCATCATAAATAAGAATTGGGCTTAATAGCACGAATAAAACAAGGGGAACAAATTTGACCAATTTGCTTAAATACTCAATTTTATATAACCGATTAAACTGTTTAAATAAATATTCATTGTCTTGTGTCATGCTATTATTAAGATTTAATTATGATTTTACTAATTGTACTATTATTAATCTCCCGCCATCTTCTTTTGATAAGAGAATTTTTTTTCCTTCTGAAAGTTCAACAGCTTCGCCAATTTCAATTTTTTTATCAATATCTTTATCATACATACTTGTAAGCTTTCTATTTATTAATATCCATTTACCATTATGGAAATGAAAATCACCTACAGGTGTTTTTTGGTCTGATGTTGTTTTTTCATTGGCATTAACGAAGCGATTCACATGCCACATGTATAAAAGTTGCTTATTATAAACCATTAACCTGTAGTTTTCAGGTTTAAAAACACCAACCTTAGGTGAATAATATAAATTTAAAACTGGTAACTGCCCCTTATATTCAGTACCGCAAAATGGACATTTCGGTTTTGTAGAGTTGTCAAATACGAACCATTTATGCCAACAGTTCGGATTTTGGCAGGGCTGCATTAAATCTACAGTTTTTAATAATGCTTGCTCCCATTCATCTGCTGTAGGTCTAATATCGGGATTACGCAAACCATCAATAAAAGCCTTATTAAATAATTCTTTTAAATATGGACCACAAACAGAATATGGAATCTTATTAGGGTCGCCTTGTGGAAGTTGACTTGGATGTAATTGGTCAACTTTTACTCTATTACTTTTATCTGTTGGATGTTCAACAAATAAAGCTTTTGTACCCATTGAAAGCTCTTCGTCTTTTGCTGAATCTAAATCGTTTACTTTACCACCTCTTAATGGATGGCGGTATAATAGATACATATAAATCATTACAGCTAAAGCATGTCTATCTGTCTTTATACTAGGCAACTTACGTCCATTATCTGTAATTGGGAGATGCTTTGTTGAAATTACTTCTGGTGCGATAAAATCAGGAGTGCCCAATACATCAGGAGGATATTTACCAGGAACAACTAAGCCGTCAATGTCAATTATTGCAGCTTGCCCTGTAGTTGGGTCAACTAATACATTTTTATATGATAAATCAGAGTGAGCCAAACCCGCAGCATGAAGTCTTTTAACTGCACGACTAATTCTAATACAAATTTGAAAATATTTAAACCAATCTCCCTTTTCTTCGGGTGCTAAAAATTTGTTTAAATTTTTAGCGGAAGCATACCATTTACCTTCTTTTTCCTTTCCTTTAATTCCTAAAAAATCATTATTTATAGAACCTTTCTTAAAAAAGAATTGCTTTTGATATGTAGGACAAGTCAGACCTAGTTTACCATTGTATTCAACTATTTTAGTTGGCCAGCAATATAAATCTTTCCAATATTCACCACCTGCTTGGTTGAAAATATTTTCCCTGTATTTACCAGTAATGTTTTGTAAGCGGTCTTTTGCATTGAAATCCTGTTTATCCCTAAAAAACGCTACAACATAGCTTTTGTCAGGGCTAAAATAAACATCTTTCATACCTCCGGCACCTATCATTTCATCAACAAATTCAACTTGCGAACCGTCTGTTGCTGTAATTTTTATTGTTTTTGCCATAATTAAAATAGTATTGCTATTGTCCTATCATCATGATTGCCCGGCGACCAAAAGTCTAACCAATTTAATAATTGGTCTGCTGAAGCTTCGTTATCATCCGAAAAATCAACTTCATTTGATAGGTCTTGCCATAGTTCATTCCATTTTTCAACTTTCACTAAATTTGCATCTATTTCAAATTTAGGGTCAGTAATTCCATCTGTCATTAAAATCAAAGCGGTAAAATCGTCAACTATATCGAATCTTAAACGCCTGTATAATTCAGTTGGCTGAGTTATTTCTGACATTGTTAAAAAACGTGTTTGTCCAGCATATTCACCTCCATCAGATTCCCCTAAGACTTTAAGGAACTGATTTTCTTTATTGTAAATACCTATGCCTCCATCACCAACCCAAAAAGCACCTACAAACCAACCAAATTTGAATTTTTTACATATTGACACTATTAAAGTGGTTGCATAATCTTTTAAAGGCTTATTAGCCAATTTTGATTCTTCTTCAATATTTTTCAATGCTTTAAAAACAGCATTGCCAAGTATTTTATAAAGATTATCGCCCATACTTTTTCTTTTAGCATCGGATTTGTCAGAGCTAAAATCTTTAATTTGATGTTCAAAATCCTTTACTGTATTACTAATCATTGACTGGCAAACATCAATAACTGTTTTACAAGCTATTTCTGAACCTTTCCTTGATGCCTTTGCTGAACCTGCACCATCGGCAACTGTCATAATATACCAATCATGCTCTTTTATGTAGTGTAATGCAAAATCATCATCTCTAGGTTTGCCTTCCTGTGCATGTGAACGACCTCTTTGGCTTGCAGCAACCATATCTTTTTTAGCCGTTTTTTTTGTACCAAAAAGATTAGAAGTAGATTCAACTTTAACAAAGCATTTGGCACTATCAGGCTTATAATACTCAATATCGTCAGGTGTTGGAATATTTTTCCAAAGCGATTTAGGGTCTGGATTTATTATTAATGTAATTTGTCTTTCAAAAATTGGCTTTCCATCTGACCAATCGTTTCTTTTAATTTTTAGCTTTATTTTATGGTCTCCTGCTACTATTGGTTTTCCTTTAATTTCATTTGTATCTGAAGCAAATGCTAAACCAATTGCCTCTAATCCTTCAAACGAATAATCTCCAATGTCCGCTAAACCAAGTTCCTCAATTTTAAAATAGTAGCAGTAATCTTGGTTTACTTTTCCATTTGGAATGATTATACTTTTATTCTTTATTTGTAACTCAAAGGAGCT
>JAGQWA010000178.1 GCA_020437725.1 Bacteroidota bacterium
TTTCTGGCCAAGATGCTACCATGAACCAATCTTCGCCCTCGGGCCAAGCACAGAACACAGGTTTTACCAGAATTAATGCTGGCGTGTTTCTTGGTTTTCAACCACTAAAGAGTAATAAAATAACGCTTCATGCAGAGTATCAACTTCCAGTTTACAAAAACGTAAATGGTGTGCAAATGGAAATTCAATCAATTGCATCAATAGGTGCAAAATGTAGCTTTTAGATAATAAATCCTTAAGCATTACCCTAATGTTGGATTTACAAAAGAGCCGCACCTTGAACAAGTGCGGCTCGCTTTTTTAATATAGCCATGAGTTAAATTCTAGGTAGGTTTGGCTTCAGAGAATCTACAAGTAAAATGCCTCAAAAGCTCTGGTTCATAATCAATCTTAAATCCGTTGTGCTTATTTCTGTCGTCCATTAAGAAACTAAAAGTTTCTATTACATAATCTATATGGCTTTGGGTATAAACTCTTCTTGGTATAGCAAGTCTTACCAAGTCCATTGCCGAAGAAATAAGCTGATGGTTTTCATCGTATTTCCCAAACATTACTGATCCAATTTCGCAGCTTCTAATTCCACCTTTTAGGTAAAGTTCGCATGCCAAAACCTGTCCAGGATATTCGTTTACAGGAATTAATGGGTAAAATGCTCTAGCGTCTATATACACTGCATGTCCACCAATAGGCAATAGAACAGGTACACCCATTTCTTGCAATTTTTCTCCTAAATAAGTTGTGCTTCTAATGCGGTAATGTAAATAGTCTGCTCTAAACACTTCTTGTAAACCTACCGTAATTGCTTCCATATCTCGGCCCGACAACCCACCGTAGGTTGTGTATCCTTCCGTGATAATTAGCAGGTTGGTACACGCGTTGGCCAGCTCTTCATCTTTCAGCGCTAAGAAGCCACCCATGTTTACAATAGCGTCTTTTTTTGCACTCATTATGGCTCCATCGCAAAGCGTAAATACTTCTTGGGCTATTTCTCTGTAGGTTTTGTCTTCTACTCCTTCTTCGCGATGCTTAATGAAATAGGCGTTTTCAGCAATTCTGCAGCAGTCTAGAACAAAAAGCACCTGGTGCTTCTTGCATATTTCTGATACTTCGCGGGCGTTTTGCAGGCTTACTGGTTGCCCTCCACCACTGTTATTGGTAAGTGTTAATATTACAGCGCCAATATTAGCTGCTCCGTTTTTAGTAATTATATGCTCTAACCTTTCAATGTCCATATTGCCCTTAAAGGGGTGCAGGTTAGCTGGGTTGTTGGCTTGTTCTATCGGAATATCTATTGCTTCAGCACCCGAAAACTCAATGTTAGCTCGGGTAGTATCAAAATGAGTATTGCTGATAAAGATTTTTCCTGTGCCGCCCAAGTGAGAGTACAAAATGCGTTCTGCTGCCCGGCCTTGATGTGTGGGCAAAATGTAGTTTAATCCAGTAAGGTCGTTTATTTCAGCGTACATTTTGTCCCAACTGGTAGCGCCGGCATAACTTTCATCACCTTTCATTATGCCGGCCCATTGGTTGGCTGACATTGCCGAAGTGCCACTGTCAGTAAGCAGATCAATAATTACTTCTTTTGAATGAAGCATAAAGAGATTGTGGTGGGCTTTCTTTAAGTAAGCCCTGCGTTCGGTCTCAGTGGTCATATTTATGGGCTCAACCATTTTAACCCTAAACGGCTCTATTATAGACTTATGTCTCATTAACTCTCTTTGAAAAATGATTGCACCCGCGTTAGAGTGCCAACGCTTTGGTAAATAGAATATTATTTTCTAAGTGTATATGCAGATGCAAATCGGCCTCAAATTCCTTCAACTTATCATAGTAAGCTCTCCAAGTATTGCATGCATATTCTGGAGCTGTAAAATCAGCAGTTAGTTTGCTAAGTTTCTTTAGAATAGCACCAGCATGGTCGTGCTCACTCAACATTACGTTAATGGGGTTTTCAATTTTGAAGTCTTGTTGGTTCAAATTAGTATTGGCTTCCATTCTTCTAATAAATGGGAACAGAATTTTTTCTTCTTTTTCTAAATGAGGGAGCAATTCATTGCTCAGTTCATTTACCAATTCTTGCATACTAACCAGGTATTCATGGTTTGGGCCATGAACTCTGGCCACCTTATTGGCATATTGAATTAAAATAGGCAAGTTTTCTCTTACATAGGTGTGGTGTTGGTTTTCGATATAATCGCACAAAAAGGTTGGACTCCATTCTTTATAATTATGTTCTTTTTGTATGCCGATAGCATTCGCTGATTCTAAATCGGCCAAAAGTGAGTCAACATCAATATTTCTGTTCTGGCAGGCTTTTTCAATTGATATTCCACCACCACAACAAAAATCTAGTTTGTACTTTTTAAAAACGTGGGCGGTTTTTATGTTGTTGGCCACAACACTGCCAATAGTTTCTGATGCTTGCATTTTATTGTGTTAAGAAGGTGGGTTTAAATATGAATTCTATGTACGCATAATTGCTAAATGCATCTTTGTCTCCACCAAGTTTTACGGTTTCAAGTGTTTCAGACCCTAGCATTTGAGCATATAGAAAATTTACTTTAACGGTTTTGCTAATAGTTGTGCCAACACTAAAGTCAATCTCCGTACCCAGATAATTGTCAAGACTTTCAATCGATCCATCAGCATTAAATTTTTCAAGATTTAATACTTCATTCGCAGCCATAAAATAGTGAGCCGCTAAACCAAATGTCCAACCATTGTTTTTCATTTTGGCTTTAACATTTACGTCTTGAAGCCCCACAGAACCAATATGGTTTCCAACATAGAAATAGTCCATAAATCCATTGAATTTATGGTTAGTGCCAAAGTATGGGTTAAACGCGCGTTGGGTACTGTAATAGTTGGCATCGGTACTAGTTTGGCTTTGTCCGCTTATATATTCATAGCCAGCCCCAATTCCTAATTTTTTATTTACCTGCAAACCGTAGTCTATGCTAGCCAATTGAGCAGAAAGCTTTGTGTTTAGTGTGTCGCCAGTTAAGCCCATTTGATGGTAGAGGGCAGCAGCCACCTGAGACTTTCCTTTTTTGTAAACAAGCCTGCCGCCAAGGGTTTGGTTAAACACCGTATTATGAGACTTGGCTTTTATAGCATCTTGGCCAATATTCAAAGCCAATAAACTGGCATTAAAATTATTCCAATTTTTATGCAGCCACACATATTGAAATGTTTTATAACTTTTGGCAACATTGTATATGTTGGTATTAAACTGCGGCATTGGTTGGTTATAGGCTAAACCAATTTGCGCTTTAAAGGTGGCAGAGTCGTTTTGATAATTAAAGAGAGCCGCATCGTGGCTTCTGGCTTGTTGGGCCCATCCAACTGCACCAAATATTCTTTGGTCGTCTAGGTTTATTTCTTGCCGCCCTAATTTTAATTTCCAGTTCTTGTTTAAATGAGCCATGCCCCACGCTTCATGAAAAGTGGTTAATGCACCATCGTTTGTTACCAGTTGTGGTTGGCTACCCCAAGTTCTAACGTCTTGTAGGCATAAGTAGAAAGTGTAATTACTTGTTACTTGTTTAAGATTAACTCTAGATCGTTGACTGGTAAAGAAGCCAGGTTCTTGATCCAAATTTGGCAACGCCTTGTATCCATGTGTATATTCAGTTCTGGGTCTAAACTCGCCTGAAAGAGTAAACTGTGCATTTACAATATTTATTGAAGTTAATTGAACGGCAATTACCGTTAACAGGGTAAGAGTCTTTTTCATAACCGTAATTATTTGCATCAAAAGTGTTAGTGGAAATGACTAAATGAAATGACCTTGGTCATAAAAAGATAAAAAACTCTTTTATTCGTAATAAATAATTCAATGCAGGCTTCAAAATGACCTGAGTCATTATTTAGAAGCAGATAATAAGAGTTATTTGTCTTTAAAGTTGTGGGTCATGCCAATTAAAAGTTATCTAGTACATGCAGCTCCTGGCCATAAGGAGATTGTTAGAAACAGTTTGCTAAAGCAAATGGGTTGCGATGTTTTTCCAGCAGAAAATGAAGACGTTTTGGTGCTTGTAACCGATACACAATCTAAACAAGACGAGCTCGTGCTAGAGAGTAAACTAGCCGAGATTCCAAACATCCAAAACATGGTATTGGTGGCAGGTTTTGTTGATGAAAAGTCAAAAAAGTAATTATGCTTGAAAGAGGAGTTAGTAGAAGAGAATTCTTAAAAAAGCTGGCAGCTATATCGGCAATGTCGGCGGCGGCAACGGTAATTCCTGGAATTATTTTCGCCCACGAGCAAATTTCTAAATACGATACCCAAGGCATTTCTTGGCAAAAAACACCATGCAGGTTTTGTGGGGTAGGGTGCGGTTTGCTTGTTGGAATAGAAAACAAAAAGGCAGTTGCAGTAAAAGGCGACCCCAATTCTAGTGTAAACAAAGGTCTGTGTTGTGTAAAAGGCTATCACTCGGTTATGGCTTTATACGGTAAAGACAGGCTTACCAAACCCTTGGTTAGAAAGAACGGAAAGCTTGTAGAAACCAGCATGGAAGAAGCACTTGAACTAGTAGCTTCTAAAATGAAGCAAACTATAAAAGATCATGGAAAAGACGCTGTTTCGATTTATGGTTCGGGTCAATGGACAATACCAGATGGCTATGTGGCTTCTAAACTTTTTAAGGGGCTAATTGGAACCAATAATGTAGAAGCAAATGCAAGGTTGTGCATGGCAAGTGCGGTTACGGGTTTCTTAACTTCTTTCGGGCTTGATGAACCAATGGGTTGTTATGAAGATATAGACCATGCTAACGTTTTTATTCTTTGGGGAAACAACATGGCAGAAATGCACCCTGTTTTATTCTCTAGGATGCTAGATCAGAGACTAAAGCGAAAAGCCAAAATAATAGACTTTGCAACCAGAACCACAAGAACAAGTAAGGCGGCAGACAAGTCTATTCTATTTAAACCACAAACCGACTTGGCTGTGGCCAATGCCATTGCTTACGAGATTATAAGAAATGGTTGGGTTCATGAATCTTTTGTAAACAAACACACCACTTTTAAAAAGGGAATAACCAATTTAGGCTACGGCATAGAAGATGGATACAAATTTAAGGATGACGAACAGCCAATTTCCTTTAATGAGTACAAGAAATTCCTAGCTGATTACACACCTGAAAAGGTTGAAGCTCTTTCAGGGGTTTCTGCAAAAGACATTCGCTATTTGGCATCCCTATTTGGAGACCCCAATAAGAAAATAATGTCTTTTTGGTGCATGGGTATGAACCAACATACACGTGGCACTTGGATTAACAATTTGGTTTATAACCTGCACTTATTGGTGGGCAAGATTTCAACCCCCGGTAACAGTCCTTTTTCATTAACGGGTCAACCTTCAGCTTGCGGAACTGTGAGAGAAGTAGGTACTCTTACTCACAAATTGCCATATGGTGTGGTAATGAAAGAAGGAGCAAGGCAAAAAGCAGCTGAAATTTGGGACGTACCGGTTGAAAACATAGACCCAAAGCCTTCTTTTCATACTGTTGAAATGTTTAGGGCAGTAGACCGTGGCCAAATAAAATTTATGTGGATTCAGGTTACCAACCCCATGGTAACAATGCCCAATTTGGTTAGGTATAGAAATGGCTTAAGAAAAGAAGACAGGTTTATTGTTGTTAGCGATGTTTACCCAACACCTACTACAGACGAAGCAGATGTGGTTTTGCCTTCTGCCATGTGGATTGAAAGAGAAGGAATGTATGGTAATTCTGAAAGGAGAACCCAACATTTTAATCAGCTAATAGACCCGCCAGGAGAAGCGATGAGCGATACCTGGCAATTAATTGAAGTAGCTCGAAAACTTGGCTATGAGAAATGGTTCCCATGGGGCAAAGAAGAGCATATAGAGAAAATTTGGGCAGAGTATTCTAGATTTCACGAAGGCGCTAAACATGGAATGGCACCTTATGAAGTGCTTAAAAAACAGTCGGGTGCTATGTGGCCATATTTTGAAGGCAAAAGCACCAAATGGCGATATAATGCTAAGTACGACCCTGCGGCTGAAGGTGATGACTTTGATTTTTATGGGAAACCAGACCACAAAGCAGTCATTTTTGCCAGACCGTATGAAGCACCGCCTGAAATACCTGATAGTGAATACCCATTTTGGCTCAATACCGGCCGAGTTTTAGAGCATTGGCATACAGGCTCAATGACTAGAAGAATTAAGGTTTTGCACCAAGCTGTGCCAAATAGCTATGTAGAACTACACCCTGATGATGCCAAAAAAATGGGTATTAGCAATGGCGATGAAGTAAAAATTACTTCTAAACGGGCATCTATTAACATGCCGGCTTCTATTAATGAAAGGGGCATACCTACACGCGGCCAAGTGTTTGTTCCATTTTTTGATGAAGACTACTTAATAAATGATTTAACGCTTGATGCCTATTGCCCTATTTCTAAACAACCTGATTATAAGAAGTGTGCAGTAAAAATTGAAAAAGTTTAAGCCAAAATGCCATGAAAATACTTTCAAGAGGATTTATCATTTTGCTTTTTGGTTGTTTACTTGTTGGTGCGGCAGCAGTTCTGGAAGTTACGCTTAGGCAAACAAGCAATTCTGCCCTGCTAAGCGACAACCCTACAGAGCATGTTCACTCCTTACCGCTTGAGCAAGGTGTATTTAAAAACAACGAGCTTGCTTTAGCCTATGGCTTAGTTCAGGTTGATTCTTCAAATGCAAAAGATTTAAAGGAGTATTATGCCAACAGAGCCTATCACGGAGCGCCACCAGTAATTCCGCATCCTATAAATACACTAGGCACCATTGGCGCGCAAGGTTGTTTGCAATGCCATCAAAAAGGTGGCTATGTTTCAAAATTCAAGGCATTTGCACCGGTAACTC
>JAGQWA010000179.1 GCA_020437725.1 Bacteroidota bacterium
CTTTTATAGCATATACATAAAGTGGTGGAATAAAGAAGGCAACAATTACCGCATATATATTGTGGTCTTTAAAAAATGGCAAAGCTGCGTAGTATGAGTAGGCATGAGAAAAATGCTCTTGTGAATGCCTTACCAACGTGTAAATAATTAGTAATGATAGCGATACGCAGGCGTACCAAATATACTTCTCTAGGTTTTCGCGCTTTCTAAAAATTTCGATTCCAAAAAAGAAGAAAACCACTACATACCAAAATCTTGACAGCAAGTATTTAAAAGAAACCATTGGTATTGAACTGGTAGAACTGGCAACCAACATCCAAACCAACTGGGCTATAATAATAATGGTTATGGGGTGCGAAAGCACTCTCCAATTAATTCTTCTTTCAATTAAAAACTTGAAGATTAATAACACCTGCAAGAAAATGATATAAGGTTCATTCGGAAGATTGATAGATGAACCATTAATAACATTGTCAACCTGTAAGCTAAACGGGGTAACAAATACCAGAAAAAACCAAAAAGGCTTTGGTTTAAAGAAAGCAAATGCACATAAGGCAAGCGCAAATGGCAAAGCTGAAATTAAAGGAATACCTTTTAGTAACCCAACCACGCTAAGACCCACATAACCCAAAAGGCTAACAAATATGAGCCAAACCCAGCCATCCCACTTTTTGGTGCTTAGTGCATTCATGCTCTTTTGGCTATCTCATTTTTTAGTTGAAGTAAAATGAGCGCCAGCGCCAGGGCAAATGTTAACGAAAGACTGGTTAATACGCTGGTAAAAAGCTTTTTTGGGTAGGCAGGCTGGTCGCTAACACCGGCTTTGGTAATTTCATACGAGTAAGTTATCTCGCGTTCTTCGTTTAATAAAGCCTGCTCATATTCGGCTTTATAATCTGCTAAAGATTCGAGCTCGAGCTCTACCATGTTTTGAATGCCTGCAATTTTATCGCCAACCAAAAGCATTGAGTCAAAGACAGGCTTTAGTTCAACTAATCGAGAGCCTGCGTTTCGTTCAACAATTTCATATCGTGCAATTGAATCTTTTCGGCCTACTACGCTGTTTGATTTGAAGAACTCAATTCGTTCTTTGGCTTTTTGAAGCTTTAATTCAAGCGAATTAATATTGGTAATTAGCGCTGCTGATTGTTCTTCGAAATTTAATACGCCTTTACTAACCCTTAATTGGGTTAATTCTTTTTGAAGATTTTGAATTCGGGCTTTTTTGGTTTCATATTTCTTTTTATATATGGTGGTCCATTCAGCAAATTTTTCGCGCTTATTAGCTAACATTTTCACATTCAACAACTCAACAATGGCATTGGCCATATTGGCGGCAAGCTCGGGGTCGTTGTCAACTACTGAAATAATAATTGAAGAGTAAAGCGTAGGCTCAATAGTTACATGCTTATTGTAAAGCTCGTTTAGCCATGTTATTGAGTATTTCTCTCCTAAATTGTAATGTTCAACTAGGTTAAAAGAATCTATAACCTTGTTTCTAATATCGCCCGCATTAAGCATTTGAACAGCTTGTTCGGTTGGGCTTTCGTCACTTACAGGAATAAAGTTGGCAGGATAAATAATGGCTTGTGATTCATATTTTGGCGAAACCACAAATCGGGTAAATAGGTAGGTAGCAACAAAAGAAACAACTAGTGCAATAAATAAAATGCGACCATTCTTTTTCATGAATGCCAAAACATCCATGAAAAAATAGTCGTTTTGTTGTTTGTCTTTCATTTAGTTCTTTCTTACGAATTCAATAACCATTCTTTATTGGCCTTAAAAGACTCATACAGCACAAACAGCAATGAGCTTAGCACAAATGCTGCAAACGTTGATAAGACAACCAATAGGCTTCTAACGGGTTTCGCCTTCTTTTCAGCTGGCGTGGCATAATTTATTACATGTTTGTGCGGTAAAGATTGCTCAGCATCAACTTTGGCTTGGCTGTATTTTTCCTTCAATCTTTCATACTGTTCTCTTTCAAGAATAAGTCCTTCTTTTATAGACTGCCAAACACCACCATATTTGGCAAGCGTTTCATAGTCTTTTTTTACGTCGGCCATTCGGTCTGAATAGGCTTGAAGTTTTGCTCCGGTAAAACCTTTAGCCTTGGCTTCGTAGTAGGCAGTTCTGGCATTGTCATAAGCTTCTGTAATGGCTTGTGCCTGTTCTACATTGTTTATAACACCCATTCTACCCAGAGCTGCCAGTGTGTCTTCAATGTTTTGAATCATTTTCTCTTTGTGCTTAAACTCGCCTTCAACTATATGCAGGGCATCTAGTGCTCTTAGTCGTTGAATTTGCGTTTTAACACTGTCCATTAATCGGGCAATTTCATTAGCCATATCAGCGGCAAGTTGTGGGTCAACATCAAACACTTCAACGTCAATAGCCATGTGCTCATTTCGGCTGAAATTCACATTTTCTCTGTATTTGCGCGTTAGCAAAGTGTTTTTATATGGGTCATCAAGATCAATGTCGTAATGCTCCATAAGGTTATACTTTTTTATTATCTGATTGGTAATGGCATCAGACTCTAAAATTTGTAGTAGTTGCTCTGCTTCTTCATCTTCGCCAACTGCCAATACATCGTTCTTCTGACCAAAATCTTGAGCCAATAGGTCTTTAGATATAGAATTGGTTGAAGTAGGATAAAACGTAATGGTTGACTTAAATTTTGGTGGCATGAAATAGGGCATTGAAAATACCACTGCCGATATAGCCGCTAATGCCGTAATAATTAAAATGGGTTTTCGCCATCTAATTACATGTTTAACCAGAATCAGAAATCCGGGGTCGCCGTTAGTCTGCAATGTTGTCATTGCGTGAGTGTTTAAGGGTTAAAATAAGTTGCCTAGTATCTACCAATCTTAAGAAGATGGCAAAAGTAAAGTTTATGAGCATGTACAGGCTTAATTGAACCACCCAGCCAATTCCTAAAAGGCTTAATAAATGGCCTAACCCAATAATGGGTATCAACCAAATAATAAACTTGATAATAAAAAGGGGTTGAATTTTTATGCTATACAATTTACTTACAGCCAATATTTGAAGAATGCTTGCTAGGCCTTGCGTTGCAAGAGTGGCATAAATTGCACCATATATGCCAATTTTAGGTATTAAGGTAAAGTTAAGAATTAGGTTTAAAGCTAATCCGCCAAGTGCAATGCTGTTTAAAGTGCGCATTTTATGAGCCGCTGTTAAAGCCGTGCTAAATATAAAAAAGGCGCTAACCGAAATAAAATTCAGCATTAGCAAACCAAAACAATCGCTTACTTCAATTGTGCAATTGGGATAATAAAACTGCATAAGTGGCTCTCTAAAAAGGTAGGCTGTTGCCGAAAGAATAATGGCTGGATACATGGCAAGCTGAGCTACACTTTTTATAAGTTGTATCAACTCATTTTTTTTAGTCTGAATGGAACTAAATGCTGGAAGTAATAAATTTCCAAAAAGCAAGGCAAACATGGTTCCTGCTTCCAGAATTCTATAACCTTTGGCATATACGCCGGCTTTTTCTGCTCCATTTGGCAACAGTTGTTCTATCATCACAAAGTCTGACCTTATATAAATGGTCATTAGTAATGTTAACAGAGCGAATGGGATGGTTTTCTTTAGTGTAGTGCCTAGGTTATTGAAGTTTGGACTGAGTTTTAAACCTTTTAAATGCGGTAAAACAACAACTAAGCATACCACGGTCGTTATGGCATAAGCTATGGTATGTAGCACCACAAAGGCTTCAATGGTTTGGTAACTGTTCCATAGTTGGGTAAAGAAAATTGGAACTGCTAGGGCTAGCATAATTACCCTGTCTATTACAGAAATAATACTGTCAGTATTATACCTTCCTAAACCAGTAATGGTGGCCCTAAAAAAGCTGGTAAAACCAATTAAAACCTGATTCAAAACCAAACACCAAAACAACACGTGATAAGCCAAGTACTCACCCACAATAAGAGCCGCTAGGGCCATAATGCCAGCGTATGCGAAACTTAAAATGGCCTTTAAAGGGAGATAGGTAGAATATGCACTTGCCAGTAAATTATTGTTTTTGGCAAGTGTGGTATTATGATAGTTTCTAATTCCGAGATCTAGAATTACATTAAACCAAAGGGTATAACTATAAACTGCTACAAATAAACCATAAGGAGTAATACTCGAGTCAACAGACCATTGCGCATCTATAACCAGTTGCACTTTTCTGTCAACCAATAAAACCCAAATGGGCTTTATTAAAAGATTAAGCAAAAGCAAGAGCGAAAGGCTCTTTAATAATTTATTAAGCATATTGCGCGGTCAAAAGTAGCCCCAAAGGCCATTTGCACAACAGACCTTATGCGCATTGCTGTCAATACCCGTTTTTTACTTCAAAATAAGCTAGAGGGCATTGGCGTCTTCACAAATGAAGTATGCAAAAGATTGGTTGCAGCGCACCCAGAGCATGAGTTCATTTTTTTGTTCGATAGGCCTTATAGTCAAGAGTTTGTGTACGCAAAAAATGTTGAGCCTGTAGTGGTTTCACCACAAGCTCGCCACGCCATACTTTTTTATTTATGGTTTGAATGGGCCATTCCCTTTGCATTGAAAAAGCATAAGGCCGATTTATTTTTTTCGCCCGATGGCTATTTGTCCTTAAAAACTAAGTTGCCGCAGGTGCAAGTAATTCACGACTTGGCTTTTGAACACTACCCCCAAAATGTGGGTAAAATGGCAAGCTGGCATTACCGCCATTTCTTTCCAAAGTATGCACGCAAGGCCAAGAAAATTCTAACCGTTTCAGCCTACTCAAAAGCTGATGTTATAAAGCAATACGGGGTTTCTGATAGAAAAATAGATGTGGTTTATAATGGTGCCAAAGATGTTTTTAAACCCATTGGCCCAGAAGAGAAGCAAGCCATTATGCAGAAATACAGCCAAGGAGCGCCTTATTTCTTGTATGTAGGGGCTTTGCATCAACGTAAGAATATTGGAAATTTGCTAAGGGCTTTTGAAGATTTTAAAGACCAAGGCCACCCACACAAGCTTTTAATAGTTGGCAGAAAAGCTTGGGGAACCGCAGAAATGGAATCCATTTTTAATGTAATGCAACACCAAAATGATGTTGTTTTTACTGGAAGGGTAGATGATAATGAACTGGCAAAAATTGTGGCCGGCGCATACGCCTTAACTTATGTAAGCTATTTTGAAGGTTTTGGCATACCTATTCTCGAAGCCATGCAATGTGGTGTGCCTTCAATTACATCAAATCTTACTTCAATGCCTGAAGTAGCTGGTAAAGCGGGTCTATTGGTAGATCCATTTAATGTTAATGACATTGCAACCACAATGACTCAAATCACCAACCAAGAAACCTACTTAAATCTACAGAGCGAATGCCAAAACCAGGCCCAAAAATTTAGTTGGGAAAAAACGGCTGATAAGGTTTGGCAAGGCATTGAGAAAGCAATGCCGTAATTTGCTTTTTCAACCTAAAGTAAAAACTCATGAGCAGAGTTGCCATGTATCCTGGTTCTTTCGATCCCATTACGCTTGGGCATACCGATGTTATAGAAAGATGCATTCCCCTTTTTGACAAACTTTACATAGCGGTAGGCACCAACACATCTAAAAAGTACTTGTTCAACAAAGAGCAGCGCGTGGCCATGCTAAAAGAGCTTTACAAAAACGAAATCAGGGTAGATGTGGTTTCTTTTGATGGTTTAACGGTTGATTTATGCAAAGAACTAAACTGCCATATTTTGGTTCGCGGGGTTCGTTCTACAACCGATATGGAATACGAACGAGCAATTGCCGACTCTAACAAAAAGCTTTATGCCGAGTTAGAAACCATATTACTCCTTAGTTCGCCAAGTGTTTCTAATGTGAGTTCTACCATTGTGCGAGAACTTATTCGCAACAAAGCCAATGTAAAAGGCTTTGTGCCTGAAGAGATTTTGGGGATGGTTTATTAACAGGAGACTACCTACTCTGCAATTCACCCAAATCTATCTTGCCGCCAATGGCCTTTGCAGGCAGCCAACTGGCCAAAAAGCCAATTACCACTACGGTTAAAAGTACCAGTAAGTGGTCAGTTCCATTAAAAGCCACGGGATAAGCATTAGCAACAAAAGTGGCGCCTGGAATAGAAATAAAACCAAATTGCATTTGAAGCATACAAAGCATCGTGCCTAAGAAAAGGCCAATTGCTGCACCTATTCCCGACATTAAAAGCCCATGGTAACTAAAAACCCTTACCATAGCCAATTTGCTCAAACCCATGCTTGAAAGTACGGCCATGTCTTTCTTTTTTTCAATAGCCAGCATGGTTAACGTACCTACCAAATTAAATGCTGCAATGAGCAGCACGAACGATAGAATTAGGTAAACCGCAAGCTTTTCAGAGTTCAATATTTTATGAATAAAATCATGCTGTTCTTGGCGTGTTTTAACTGAAAAATCATATCCGAAAAGAGTCTGTAGCCTTGATTTTATTTGAGACTCGTTGGCGCCCAAATGCATGTTTACTTCTATATGAGTTGCCTTGTTGTGTTTAAGAGTAAGTTTTTCGCCATACGAATAGGGTAGTAATACATATTTATCATCAAACTCTTTTTGAATGGAATAAATACCGCTTGGCCGTATGTACTTCTTGGTAAATGCCCTTGCCGGATTCAACACTATTTTTTTAGCCTTTGGCATAAAGAGCTGCAGTAGCCGCTGCTGGTCATACACGTTTAAATCCAACTTAGCTGCCACACCCGAACCTATAAGTGCCAACGGAGTTGAGTTTCGCTCAATTAAAGCATCGCCAACATACACGTTTGTACTATCAATGCCCATGGTAGTTAAATAGTCAGGGTTAATAGCCTTCATGGTG
>JAGQWA010000017.1 GCA_020437725.1 Bacteroidota bacterium
CATGGAATTCAGAATTTGCTTATCGAGGGCTTTTCGGTAAGCAAATCGAACTACTTGTTTTTTCTATTACCCTTGGTTGGCATTGTGCTTACTGTGGTTTACAAAGTTTTTTTCAATAAAGGAAAACTTGGTGGCGGCATTCCAAACCTTCTCTATACCATCTACAAAAAATCGAGCCTTGTTCACAAAGACAAAATGTACTCGCAACTTATTAGTTCTGGAATTACTGTTGGCTTTGGTGGTTCTGTTGGACTAGAGGCACCTATTGTAAGCACTGGAGCAGCTTTTGGCTCAAACCTTGGCAGGCTTTTTCATGTGGGTTATAAAAAAAGAACCCTGCTAATAGGCTGTGGTGCAGCAGCTGCCATTGGCGGCATTTTTGGTGCTCCTATTGCAGGCGTAATTTTTGTGTTAGAAGTGCTGCTGCTAGAACTAACCATTCCAGCATTTATTCCACTTTTAATCTCTGCCGTTACTGGCACTTTGGTTTCTACCATTGCCTATGGCGAAGATGTAATTTTTCATTTTGAATTAACAGAAAGCTTTCATTATACAGACACTTTATTCTATGCTCTATTAGGCATTTTATGTGGCTTGGTATCTTTTTACTTTCATAGAAATATTCAAGTTGCTAAACGTATTATAAACCAAGTTAATAACCATTGGGCAAGAGCCATAATTGGTGGTTTGGCGCTTGGCATACTAATTTTCGTTTTTCCACCACTATATGGCGAAGGCTATGATGCCGTAAAGGCCTTACTGGCATCAGATTCAGGTAAATTGGTTGACACGAGCTTGTTTTTTAAAGAATACAGCAACGAGTGGTTTATTTTGGCATTTGCCATTGCATTAATTCTGGTTAAGGTTTTTGCATCTGGCTTTACTATGGCTGCCGGCGGTAATGGTGGTGTTTTTGCACCAACCATGTTTACAGGCGCGCTAACCGGTTTTGTATTATCAAAAGCCATTAACTTACTTAACTTAAACTTCAACCTTTCTGAAAAAAACTTTGTTATGGTAGGCATGGCAGGCGTGGCATCTGGCCTAATGCATGCACCTTTAACATCTATATTTCTAATAGCCGAAGTGGCAAGTGGCTACGAATTAATTATTCCGCTAATGATTGTTTCTGCCCTCTCGTATGCAACGGTTCGTTATTTCGAAAAGAACTCTCACTACACCCACGAGTTAGCCAAAAAGGGACAAATTCTTTTCCATGACAAAGACAAAACAGTACTTAACATTTTAAAACTTGAGAAACTAGTAGAAACTGAATTTACAGCGGTAGATGTTAATGGCACTTTAAGAGACATTACTGAAGCCGTTTCAAATAGCAAAAGAAATATATACCCTGTTCTTGGAGCGAACCAAAAGTACTATGGTGTGGTTGCTTTAGATGATATTAGGCAACTAATGTTTAAGCAAGAAGCACTTGATACTGTTACAGTTAAAGACATAATGCATAGACCACAGCACTACGTTACATATGGTGAAACCATGGAAGATGTGATGAAAAAATTTGAAGAATCTGGTTATTGGAACTTGCCAGTTCTTGAAGGTGAGAAATATATTGGCTTTTTGAGCAAGTCTAAGATATTTGGCCATTACAGAAATCTTTTAAAGAAAGAAACCAGAACCGATACTAATATTATTGACTAAGTACCCTAATAAATATTATGAGTTTATTGCTTGACAGCACGTTTGAAAAAATCAAACAATATTTAGAATCAGAAGTAAAGAGCAATGCCGTTGTAGAATATCTTTCGCCAAAAGAGTTATCAGCTGCATTCGATTTTTCTTTAGGAAAATCGCACAATACCCAAGAAATTTTAGAATATATAGACAGCTATCTGAAATATGCAGTAAAAACTGGCAATCCACAATTTTTAAATCAGCTTTTTCAGGGCAAAATAAGTGAAGCCTTAGCAGGCGACATGCTTGCTGTTGCCACCAACTCATCAATGTACACCTACGAGGTATCACCACTTGCAACCATGATGGAAATGGAGTTGGTTAAAAAAATGAATACTTTTTCTGGTTTTAAAAACGGCGATGGAACATTTTCTACCGGAGGCAGTAATTCTAACTTATTAGGCTTGCTTTGTGGCAGGTACAACCATAACCCAAAACTTAAAAGTAGCGGTTTATTTGGCCAAAAACCTATGACCATGTTTGTTAGCGAAAAAGCACATTATTCGTTCCAAAAAGCGGCATTTACGCTTGGTTTAGGAACAGAAAACCTTATTCGAGTTAAAACAGATAACGCACATAGAATTATACCTGCCGAGCTAGAAAAAGCCATTGTAAAAGCTATAGAAAATGGAAAAGACCCTTTTTTTATTGCGGCAACTGCAGGCACTACAGAGTTTGGCGCTTTCGACCCCATTGATGAAATGGCCGATATAGCAAAAAAATACAATTGCTGGTTTCATGTAGATGGCTCATGGGGTGGATCAATAATTTTAAGTAATAACCACCGACATTTATTTAACGGCATTCATAAATCAGATTCATTTAGTTGGAATGCTCATAAACTAATGAACGTGCCATTAATCGCATCAATATTCCTAGTTAAAGACCCAGTGGTGCTGCACAATGCCTTGTCATCAAGCGAAACGGAGTACATTTTTCATGAAAACGAAAACGAAAGCTGCGATTTAGGCGTAAAGTCACTTCAATGTGGTAAAAGAAACGACGCCTTAAAACTTTGGCTCGCTTGGAAAGCCATTGGCGATGAAGCTTATGACCAAAAAATAAATGCCCTCATGGGGCTAGCACAATCAATAACCAATAAAATTGAAGCTGAGCCAGATTTAGAACTATTGGCGCCAACCCAGTCGCTAAACATCAATTTTAGGTATTGTGGAAAGCTACCAGAAGGTGACCTGAATAAATTTAATGTTGAGTTGCGCAACAAGCTTTGGCATCAGGGCAAAACCATGGTAAACTATTGTCATTTAGGCGAAACCATTTCTATAAGGCTGGTTTTGGCCAATTTAAACCTTACCAAAGCCGATTTAGACAAATTCCTACAGCACTTCTTAACCACAGCAAAAGCCTTAGAAAATGAGCGCACATTGGTAAACAGCAACGGCTAATTAATTTTATTTGTAAAGCATTAATTCAATCATTTTATGAGAGATCAACTACTATTCAACTTATTAACTGAAGAAAAACAGCGCCAGATTAACGGTATAGAACTTATTGCATCAGAAAATTTCGTGTCGCAACAGGTTATGAATGCGGTTGGTTCTGAAGCCACCAATAAATACGCTGAAGGCCTACCAGGAAAACGCTACTATGGCGGTTGCGAAGTAGTTGACAAAATTGAAAGCCTAGCCATTGATCGTTTAAAAGAGCTTTTTGGAGCAACCTGGGCAAATGTGCAGCCTCACTCAGGCTCACAGGCAAATTCGGCAGTAATGCTTGCGTGCCTAAATCCTGGCGATACTATTTTAGGTTTCGATTTATCTCATGGTGGCCACCTAACCCATGGTTCTCCAGTTAACTTTTCGGGCAAATTATATCATGCAGAATTCTATCAGGTTGAAGAAGCTACGGGTAGAATAGACATGAATAAAGTTCGCGAAAAAGCACATGCCGTTAAACCTAAAATGATTGTAGCCGGCGCATCTGCATATTCTCGTGATTGGGACTATAAAACCTTTAGAACAATTGCAGATGAAGTGGGAGCCTTGTTGCTAGCCGATATCTCTCACCCATCTGGTTTAATAGCAAGCGGATTGTTGAACAACCCCATGCCGCATTGCCATATTGTTACTACCACTACTCACAAAACATTGCGCGGCCCACGTGGCGGCGTAATTATGATGGGTCAAGATTTTGAAAACCCATGGGGATTAACTACACCAAAAGGCGAAATAAAATTAATGTCGCAAATATTAGATGGGTCAGTTTTTCCTGGATCGCAGGGCGGACCCCTGGAGCATGTTATTGCAGGTAAAGCGGTTGCTTTTTATGAAGCACTTCAACCATTTTATAAAACTTATTGCCAGCAAGTAATTAAAAACGCACAGGCATTGGCAAGCCATCTTGTAGATTTAAACTATAATTTAATTACCAACGGAACCGATAACCACTTAATGCTAATTGACCTGCGCAATAAAAACATAAGTGGCAAGCAAGCAGAAAATGCTTTAATAAAAGCGCACATAACAGTAAATAAAAACATGGTTCCTTTTGATGATAAGTCGCCATTTGTTACTTCAGGAATTAGAATAGGAACACCTGCCATTACCACTCGCGGTCTATTAGAAAGCGATATGGGCCAAATTGCCGAGCTAATTAATGAAGTAGTGTTGAATGCTGATGATGATGCTAAACTGGCGTCAATTGGTCAAAAAGTAAATGCCTTAATGAGCGGATTACCATTATTTACTTACGCTCCTTCTGAAGCAATTTCTTAGAACAATGAAAAAGATCTTATATATAATAGGTATGGCCACATGTCTTGTGGCTTTTAAAGGTTCTAGTTGGAAGGTAACAGAAATGGGGTCTCACCATGAAGCGGTTTACGTTGTGGCTTCTGGTAAAAATGGACAATGGCTGGCTAGCGGAAGCAACGACAATACTGTCAAAATCTATAATTCATTCAAAAAAGAACTTGTTAAAGAACTTACCTGCCATTCAGTTGGAGTGGCTGCAATTGCTTTTACTTCAGACGGTAAAACCATGATTACTGGCGGTAAAGACAAACTAATAAGATTTTGGGACACCGAAACCTGGAAGAGAATTGGCGAAATTGATGAGCATACGGGCCAAGTGAATGATTTGGTTGTTTCGAGCGACGATAAATACGTTTATAGCTGCGCTGATGACTATAAAATCATGAAATGGAAGATTGAAGATTTTAGTAAAGCAAAAGAAGTAGGCTCACATAACTCTAGGGTACTGTCGCTTTGCTTAAGCGAAGACAATAAATACCTTATTAGCACCTCAGGCGATAAAGTTTCTAAATCTACTGGAAATTTAAAGGTTTGGAACTTGGCAAGCGAAACGTTAAAGTTCGAATTGCTATCAGAAGAATATGCCGTGCAAGATGCGGTGTTTGATAAATCGGCAAATTTGGTTTTCTACGCTGGCAACTTCTCTTCAATTAAAGTAATTAAACCAAGTACGGGCACCCAAGTAATGGAAAAAGAAGTAACTAAATACGGTATAAACACCCTTGCAATAGATGGTTTTACGGTTTACGCGGGCTCTACTTTTAATGGCGAAATTACCGTTTGGCCTATTGCTGGCGGAGATTTAGTTCAGTTTAAAGCACACGAAAAAGACATTAACTCTCTTGTGTTTCATAAAGGAAACATATATTCTGGCGGCACCAAAGGCGCCCTAAAATATAGCATAAAGCCTTAGCTGCTAGTACACAATCTGCGAGTAGGCCAAGTTGGCAACTGCCTCGGCAGGCGTTAATCCAATTTCATTTTGAAATACACGGTGCTGACCATGATACATTATTTGGTCAACTCGTTTATCTGCTTTTATTACCAAAAGATTGTACATCAGCTCATCGCCTTCCATTTGAATTGAATCTACATAACCAGGCAGCACGGTTCTTTTGTCTTTATTGCCATCAGCATCAAGACATACATAAACAATGTCGCCGGCTTTTGCATCAACTGGTCGTCTTTCCATAGTTGATAAAGGCGCAACCCCACTCACCTTTACCGGGCTGTAGTCAAACAATGATGTAAGCTCTTTTGTAGCGCCTTGAACTTCAGATCTCTCGCAAATGTTCAAAGCAATTTTCTGAATACTTTTTCTGTAGTTAATTCCCAAAAATGGAATGTTGCTTTGCTTTACCTTAGCCAACCACATAATTCTAGGAGATTCATATTTACCAAATTGTGAAGTTGGCATCCAATACTCCCATTCGTTTCTTTTATACTCTAGAGCGTTTGAACCAATAATTTTCCTTTCGTAATTAATTCTAAACTGATAGTTCTGAGTTATTACAGACTTTAAGCGTTGTGTTTTCGAAGCAGTGCCCACGGGATTAAAATTTAATTTGTTTTCTAAGTGGCCAAAAATCAAACCAATCCCGAAGATCACCCATCAACTCATAGAAAATTAGACTATTGCCACATTTGGAATGTGGATAATGCCGAAAACGCCGTCTCTATATGGGAATTACGTTTTTCTTATTGTGGATAAGTGTTAACTACTTTGCTAGCTATTTGTGGAAATGCCTAATTCATTGAGCTGTAGCTGGTCTATAAACGCTGGAGCATCGAGCATCATATCTCTACCTGCATTGTTTTTTGGAAAAGCAATAACATCTCTAATACTTTCGGTGCCAGCCAAAATAGCGCAAAGACGATCAAAACCAAAGGCAATGCCTCCGTGTGGAGGGGCTCCGTTTTTTAGTGAACGAATTAAGAAGCCAAATTTGTTTTCCCGTTCCTGTTCTGAAATTCCCAAAAGGCTAAACACTTTGTTTTGCATTTCGGCATCGTGAATCCTAATAGAACCGCCGCCTACTTCCATGCCGTTTATCACCATATCATATGCTCTCGACCGCGCGTTTCCGGTATCCAAAATACCTTCATCTTCAGGTTGTGGCGCTGTGAATGGGTGGTGCATAGCATCAAATCTATTTTGCTCGGGGTTCCATTCAACCAGTGGAAACTCAACCACCCAACAAGGGGCAAAAACATTAGGGTTTCGCAATTCTAGTTGTTTGGCCATTTCTATTCTAAGCTCTGACATGGCTTTCTGAACCGCATTTGTTTGAGCTGCTAGAATCAATAGCAAATCTCCTTTAGTGGCATTTGCCATTGTGAGCCAAGCTTTTTTGGTTTCTTCATCAAAAAACTTGTCAACCGATGATTTTATACTACCATCTTCTTCATACTTAACCCAAACCAGGCCTTGCATGCCAAACCTAGGGTCTTTTATAAAATCGGTGAGTTTATCTAATTGTTTGCGCGTATAACTAGCCGCTCCAGGTGCACATATTGAAATGACATCTCCACCAGCATCTACGGTATTTTTAAAAGGAGGAAAATCAGTTCCGGATAAGCTTTCAGTTAAATAATTAAACTTCATTCCATAACGCAAATCGGGTCTATCGTTACCATAATTGCGCATGGCTTCGGCATACGTAAGTACTGGAAACTCGCCTAAATCTATGCCTTTAACTTCATTGAAAATGGTTTTTACCATGCCGGTAAAAACATTAATAATGTCTTGTTCATTTACAAATGAAAGCTCGCAGTCAATTTGGGTAAATTCTGGCTGGCGGTCTGCTCTAAAATCTTCGTCTCTAAAACAGCGAACAATTTGAAAGTAACGCTCAAAACCAGAAATCATAAGCAATTGCTTGAAAGTTTGCGGAGATTGTGGCAGGGCATAAAACTGACCTTGATGCATTCTTGATGGCACCACAAAATCTCTTGCGCCTTCAGGTGTAGATTTTATTAAGTAGGGTGTTTCAATTTCTACAAATTCTTGGGTTGAAAGGTAGTTCCTAACTAATTGAAGCATTCTGTGTCGCAATAAAATATTATCGCGCATAGGTTTCCTTCTAAGGTCTAAATAGCGGTATTGCATTCTAAGTTCTTCGCCGCCGTCGGTATCGTCTTCTATAGTAAAAGGTGGTGTTTCGGAGCTATTAAGCACTTCTATTTTTGAAACCGCTACTTCAATGTCGCCAGTTGGAATATTGGTATTCTTTGAAGCACGTTCAATTACCCTGCCTTCTATTCTAATTACATACTCTCGTCCAAGATCTCTGGCTTGTGCTAACAATTCAGCAGATGTTGTTCCCTCTTCTAAAAATAATTGGGTTTCTCCCGTTTTGTCCCTAAGCATTATCCATAAAAGGTGACCCTTATCTCTTACTCTCTGTACCCAACCACTTAAAACTACATTTTGGTTAATGTTTTGGGCCCTTAGCTCTCCGCAATTATGAGATCTGTACATGTTCTTTTTGCTGAATTAGCCGGCAAAAATAGAATTACCAGTTATGCCTTTGGCCCTATGAACAAGATATTTTACTGGTAGTTGGCCAATTGGGTTTTGGCTTTTTTAATACGGTATTGTATTCCTGAAGATGCGGTTGACAATTGAGAATCTAAAATATCGAAGAACTCGTGTTTTAACTCTCCAAATCGTTTCACCAATTTAACCCCAATTGTTATGCAATGCGCCTTTACAGCAATTGCTTCGTTTGAATCTTGAATTCGCTCAAAAACAAATTCGAGCAAGCTTTCATCGTGCTTTTCAGTATGGCCTTGTTCTGCAATAATTCTAGCCAAACTGCGTCTTTCTGATGATTGCTCGCATAGTTTAAATGCCTTTATAAGCGCTTGTTCGTGCTCCAAATATTTGGTTGGATATTGTTCGAAATAATGGGTTAAAATCCATCCTGCAAGGTTATGTTCTCTTGGGCTAGAGTTTGGCTCATAAGTTTCTAGAATCAGTTCTACTATTAGTTCATTATCCTTTCCTAAATAGCGCGGCACAACTTTATTTAGTTGTGCCTTGCTTATTCTATTCGAGATAAATTTTTGCTTGAATTCTGAAAATTGCATTTATAGCAGTTCGTTGGCCAAATTGGCCAGTTCAGAACGCTCGCCTTTTTCTAAAGTTATATGCGCATAAATATCGTGTTCACCAATTTTATCAATCATGTAGGAAAGTCCGTTACTCTGTGCGTCTAAATAAGGCGTGTCAATTTGATTTACATCGCCTGTAAAAATGATTTTGCAATTCTCTCCTGCTCTTGAAATAATGGTTTTTACTTCATGTGGTGTAAGATTCTGAGCTTCATCAACTATAAAAATAATATTAGACAGGCTTCTACCTCTTATATAAGCCAGTGGTTGAATGAGTATTTTTTCTGACTCAACCAACTCTTGCACCTTCTGGTATTTTGGGTCAGTTTCTTCAAACTGGTTTTGAATGAATTTGAGATTATCCCAAAGCGGTTCCATGTAAGGATTTAGCTTTGATTTAATATCTCCAGGCAGATAACCAATGTCTTTATTGCTAAGTGGAACAATAGGTCTGGCAATAAAAATTTGCCTAAAATCTCTCCTTTGTTCTATGGCGCAGGCCAATGCCAATAAGGTTTTACCTGTACCCGCTACTCCTTGCATAGAAATGAGTTTTATGTTTGGATTAAGCAACGCGTGCATTGCAAAAACCTGTTCGGCATTGCGCGGTTGTATGCCATAAGCCTGTCTTTTCTCAACCCTTTCCATTAGGCTGGTAAAAGGATTAAAATAGGCCAGGCATGATTTTGTTCCATTCTTTAGAATAAAATAATGGTTCTTGCGCGGACTCTTAATTTTTAGTTTTGACGGCTTTAAAACACCTTTCTCATACATTTCATTAATAACGTCAGAATCAACACCTGTTTTGGTGGTATTTCCTTCGTTTAAATCATGTAAATCTTTTATTTTATCGGTAGTAAAATCTTCGGCATGCACATTAAGAGCCTTTGCTTTAAGCCGCAGATTAATGTCTTTTGTTACCAGAATAACAGGTCTATCAGGAAACCGCTTTTTCATGGTTAATGCGGCATTTAAAATCTGATGATCTGGCTTGTATTCTCCAAATATGAGATTGAGATTGGTTCCTGAATCATTTTCATTCATCACCACAGTAAAATTTCCGTGGGTTTTGCCATTAAGCGGAATCCATTGTTGTAAAGTAAACTCGCCCGCCAATTCGTCTAGTACTCTAATAAATTGACGTGCATTAAAGTTCTTTACATCATTTCCTTTCTTGAAATTGTCAATTTCTTCGAGAACAGTAATGGGTATGGCAATATCGTGCTCTTTAAAGCTTAAAAGGGCATTATAATCATGCAGAATAACAGATGTATCGAGTACGAAGATTTTGTTCTGCTTCTTATTTCGGGGCATAAAGTTTATTGAAAATTAGGGGTATTCTTAACACTCAGGTAAAATTGAAGGATAATCTAGTTAAACTTTCTCATGCGCCATCTCTAGGTTATTCAATCATTATCAACATTTGGATTTACTAGCTGATTTTCAACCCCATAGAATAATTCAAAATTGATTGTTTTATGGCATACCCTATTTGTGGAACATAATCTGCTCATATTGCTTTTACATTTGCTTAAAATGAAAGAACACAAATGATGAATACCATTAAACTGTTTGTTTTAACCATAAGTATGGTTGGCTTATTTGCATGCGATGCTATTGTTGACAGAGATAACAACCTGAGTGCCAATTTAAATGGCAATGACTTTACTGCTACCTTAACTACTGGAATAAAAGAAAGTGGTGTAATTGTAATTACTGGTGTTAAGGGCACCGAAAGCTTGGTGGTAGGTGTGGCAGAAGATGTTACTTCTGGCGACTATGACCTGATTAGCGGAAAGGCTTACACTACCTATATTACTGCCGACCAAAAATTTAGCATAACTACAAGTGGTAAAGTTTCAATTATTGAACACAATACCGAAGCTAAAACAATTGAAGGCACTTTTAACGGTGTAATGCAAGCTGAAACAGATAGCAGTAGTACAACTACAATCTCTAACGGTAAATTTTATTGCACGTATAAAGAGATATAGTTCTTAAGACAATGCAATAAAAAAGGGCTAATTGAAATACCAATTGGCCCTTTTATACTTAGAAACAGCCTAATGCTAGTTCTCTATTTCTATGGCTATATGGCCTAGTTCTTTAATTTTATCTCGGTCAGAATAATCAAACAGATGGAAACCATCATCAGCAATTAAATACAATGTTCCATCAAAAGGAATCACATCATAAGTGCTGTACTTTTTAAAATGTTCAACTAGTTTTAACTTTTCAGGCGATGGATCATCTTTCAAGTCATAAACTTTTAAGCCGTCTCTTCCATCACATATAAATAAAAGATCATTGTCAACGCCTAATCCCCAAGGGTTGGTCATTGAATGTATTTGGGTACGCATTGGGTTAGTAAGATCAGTAATATCGGCAATTTCTAATTGGTCTGTAAATCCACCACATCTGTTGCCAGATCTTAAAGTAACGTATGCATGATTTTCTTTAGCAACTACAGGGTCGCAGCTTTCAATATGGCTCATTTCGCCAACTTGAAAAGGTGCTGCAGGGTTTGAATTATCATAGATATACATGCCGCGTGTTGAACCTATGAAAATGTATGGGTCTTCGCCGCGATAATATGGAAAAATGGTTTCAATTCCCCAAGGCATTTGAACTGTTTCGCCTTTAACCGGTGCTATGTTATTCTCAATATTATAAAGGAACATTTCATCATTATCAATGGTATAAAGATGGTTGTTCATAATAGTGAAACGCGCCATAGAGCCACCTTGGCTGTTGCTACTTTGGTTATTAGAGTTGCCGCCATCTGTAGTACTTTCCATGGCAACATTTCCATCAGTTCTTATAAACACATTATCATCCCAGTTATTAAACTGGTCACAATCAACTTCGGTTACAGTTTCAGTCCAATCAAAGGCAATTCCTTTTTCAGTATCAACTGCCCATCTATTTGCTTGCTTGTGTACCGAGAAGTTTTCTGGGAAAGCATTTGGAATACGGTTTACTTCGTGAATATTGGTAAGGTCTGAAATATCAAAAACCACCAAATCCACAAATTGATCGGCGTATAAAGTGTTATTCTTAACAGCCATATCAACGTTTCCAGGAATGTTCAAAAAGTTAATTGAAGTAGGGTTTTGGCGGTCGCTACAGTCGTAGATATGAATACCTTTTCCATATTCATTTACGAATAAGTATTGATCGCGCAGCCACAGTTTACCGGGAGTTTCGAGTTTCTGCGGCCCTTGCACTTCTACCATTTCACTAATTTCAGCCATTGATTTGTATACGGGTGTATACTCAATGTAAGTTCTGGTTGATGTGCATTTATCTTGCACGCAGCTAGAAAGTATTAGCGCCGATGCGGCAAATGCTAAAAGATTAATTTTTACAAGTTTACTAGCCATTACAATGATTTTGATACTTTGCAAAACGACAATTCAAAAAATAGGTTGCGCAGGTTGTGCAACTAGTTCTTTTTTTTTGTCGTTTAAGAGTTGAAATTTATTCAATAGCATGAAATATTTATTGCTTTTGTTCATAACCATTTTGCCTTTTGCTTTGCAAGCGCAAGAAAAAGAAGATGTTATCTATCTTGAAAATGGCAGCATTATTCGCGGAGAAATTCTGAAGAGTGACGATTCAACTACCGTGAAAATTAAAATAGTGGGCGGAAGCATTTTTGTTTTCAATAAGGCTGAAATAATAAGCACTACTCGCGAAAAGAAAACGCCTGTTTACAGAGAAAAAGGGCCAATTACGGTAAAACAAAACGGTTTTTGGGGTGAATTTAATTTTGGTTTACCCGCCGGAAGCACCGTTGGCAACGACTATTCAGTAGGTGTTTCTTTTAATGCCATTATGGGGTATCAATACAGTCCAAAATTGCGGTTAGGCCTAGGCACTGGCATAGACCATTATTATTGGGAGTCTACCTTTTCTCCCATGTTTGCCAGGCTATCAGGCGATTTTTTTGATGCTGCCATTTCGCCCATCTATTTTGTTGATTTGGGTTATGGTTTTAGGCTTAACCCCAGCAGCAGTTGGAAAGAATACCACGGCGGCTACTTAACCAATGTAGGCATGGGTTTAAAGTTTAACACCCGGCGCAGAACCAATTTTAATATTGTTACTTCATATAAAATTCAGGCAGGTAGAACTGATATTTATGAAGACTGGACTGGTTCTAGTTATACCGAATACAATAGATTTCATAGAATAGAAACCAAATTTGTTATAGGCTTCTAACGGTGAAATAAATTGGTTTTGAAGATTTTAACGGCTATGGCCAAAAGCACTATACCAAATACTTTTCTGAGAATTTGAAAGCCCGATTTGCCCAATTTGCGCTCTAACCAAATGCTCGACTTAAGTACCAAATACACCACTACCAAATTGAGTACAATGCCCACTAAAATATTCTGAATATTGTATATTGCTCTAAGCGACAAAATGGTGGTTAGGGTTCCTGCCCCTGCAATTAAAGGAAATGCCAATGGCACAATGCTTCCGCTTGAGCCTTCGCCTTCATCTCTAAAAAAGGTCATTCCAAGTATCATTTCCATTGCCAAAATGAACATTACTATGGCTCCAGCTACGGCAAAAGATTCAACGTCTAAACCAAAAAGGTTAAGAATAGAGCCCCCCAAAAACAAAAATGCCACCATTAAACAACCAGAAACTATGGTTGCTTGCCCGCTCTGAATGGTTCCCATTTTTTTTCGCAATTGAATTACAATGGGAATTGAACCCAAAATGTCAATTACTGAAAATAGAATAAGCGTAACCGAAATTATCTCCTTGAAATTGAAAGACATAACTACATTTCTTGTGAAAATGGGCGCGAATGTAACGCGCTATTCTGCTTCGAACTTCTCTTTAAATATCTTTTCCAATACAAACATTTCATCGCGTAACCTGGCGGCTTCTATAAAGTCCATATCTTTAGCAGCTTTCATCATATTTCTGCGCGTAGAATCTATTGATTTTTGCAATTGATCTTTAGACATGTATTGAACTACGGGGTCGGCCGCAAGGCTTTGTTTCTCATCTTCTTGTTGGTACGCCTGCACATTGGTAAGTTTTCTGTTTTTATCTGCTACGGCAGTTTGCGCCAAAATTTCTTCAGTGGTTTTCATTACCGTTTTCGGCACAATTCCATGTTCGGTGTTATAAGCAATTTGCTTTTCCCTACGTCTATTGGTTTCATCAATGGTTCGCTGCATTGAGTCTGTTACCTTATCAGCATACATTATTACCAAACCATCGGCATTTCTGGCAGCTCTACCTGCAATTTGGGTAAGTGCCGTTTCTGAACGCAAAAAGCCTTCTTTATCAGCGTCGAGAATAGCTACCAAGGTTACTTCTGGTAAATCAAGTCCTTCGCGTAATAAGTTAATGCCAATTAGCACGTCGAATTTTCCAAGTCTTAAATCACGCAGAATTTCAACCCTATCAAGCGTATCAACTTCAGAGTGAATATAGCGGCATTTAATACCATAGTTGGTTAGGTATTTAGTAAGCTCCTCAGCCATTCTCTTGGTTAGCGTGGTGGCCAACACGCGTTCTTTCCGTTTAACACGCTCATCAATTTCTTCCATCAAGTCATCAACCTGATTGCCTACCGGGCGCACTTCAATGGGCGGATCTAATAGACCAGTTGGACGAATTACTTGCTCAACCACTATTCCTTCAGTTTTAGAAAGCTCGTAATCAGCTGGCGTGGCCGAGACAAAAATCGACTGGCCAATTAGGCCTTCAAATTCATCGAATCTAAGCGGCCTGTTATCAAGAGCAGCAGGAAGTCTGAATCCATACTCTACCAAATTTTCTTTTCTTCTTCTATCGCCAGCATACATGCCATTTACCTGCGGAATGGTTTGGTGGCTTTCGTCAATAAACATCAAAAAGTCATCAGGAAAATAATCTAATAGGCAGAAAGGCCTAACCCCAGGCTCTCTCCTATCAAAATAGCGCGAGTAGTTTTCAATGCCTTGGCAATAACCCAACTCGCGCATCATTTCCATGTCGAAATTGGTGCGTTCATCTATTCGCTTGGCTTCAAGCAGTTTTCCAATTTCACTAAAATATTGAACCTGCGCCACAAGGTCATCTTGAATTTCGCGTATGGCCATTTTCATCACATCAGGCGATGTAACGAACAAATTGGCCGGAAAAATGGCTATCTGATCGTGACTTTCTACAGTCTTGCCAGTTTCAGGGTCAAAGGTTTCAAGTTTTTCAATTTCATCGCCCCAAAAAGTGAGACGGTATGCAAAATCTGCATATGGTGGAAAAACATCAACCACATCGCCAGACACTCTAAAAGAGCCCTTGGTAAAGTCAGCAGTTGTGCGGTTATAAAGACCTTCAACCAGTTTAAAGAGTAGCTTATTTCTTGAGATTACATCGCCCAGTTTTATGCGTTGGGTTACCGTATAAAACTCGTTTGGGTTACCCATACCGTAAATGCACGAAACTGACGCTACTACAATAACATCTCTTCTGCCAGAAAGTAACGATGTGGTGGTTTTAAGCCGCAAGTGCTCAATTTGATCATTTATACTAAGCTCCTTTTCTATGTACACATTAGAAACCGGGTTAAAGGCTTCGGGTTGGTAGTAGTCGTAGTAAGAAACAAAATACTCCACCGCATTATCAGGAAAGTATTGCCTAAACTCGCCATATAGCTGAGAAACCAAGGTTTTATTGTGGCTAAGAATAATGGTTGGCCGTTGCACTTTTTCAATAACATTGGCCATAGTAAAGGTTTTACCAGAGCCTGTTACACCTAATAGCACTTGGTTTCTATCGCCTCTATTTAGGCCATCAACTAATTGTTTTATGGCAGCAGGTTGGTCGCCAGTTGGTTGGTATTTTGAGTGCAGTTTAAAATTCATGCTTTCTGTTCATTATAAAATGAAGCTGTCCATTTTATGGTTTCGTCAACTGGCATAAAAGCCAAACCTGTGGCTTTTTGCACTTTTTGGGTGTTGTACGTAAAATGCCTATTAGCCGCTCTTGCCATTGCTGGCGTTAGTGGGGCAGATTTGCCTGTAATTCTGCCCAAAAACTGCCAAATAGTGGCAATAAATACGCTGATGTTTTTACCAACACCAATACTCGGTTTTTTGGCATTAATTAATTGAGCTATCTGTTGCAAAAAGTGCTTGTACAAAACACTTCCACCACATAAAATGAAACGCTTATTGGCATTTGCTTCATTTTCTGAAAGATTGATGGTGATTTGAGCTACATCTCTGGCATCAACAAAACTGCCCGTGCCTTTGCTATAAAAAGGCATTCCCTTATCAACAGCATCGAACATTTGCACTGAGCTTGCTTTAAAACGCCAAGCTCCCAAAACCACAGTTGGGTTTACAACATAAACGTCGGTTCCTTCGCCATGTGCCCGCCAAGCTTCCATTTCTGCTCTGTACTTACTAATGCCATACGCACTTTCAAACTTGAAGAAGGTGGTTGTTTGGAAAGTTTCGTCAATAACAGGTTTGTCGTTTTGGTTTGGAAGCGCTGCTACGGAGCTTACCATCACAAGTTTTTTTACTTTGTTTTGCACACAAGCATTTACCACATGGGTAGTTCCTTCTACGTTGATTTTCATCATTTCGTCGGCCAATTTGTTGTTGAACGAAACCATAGCAGCGGCATGAAAACACACATCGCAATTACTGGTTAGTTCATCAAGAGAATCAGCATCGAATAAGTCGCCATTTACCCATTCTATATCGTTAAAACTAATGCTCTTACCTTCTAAATCATTAAGATGTTTAAACACCTTAATTGGCATGTCAATAGAACTTGTTTCACGCTTTAACGCAATTACCTTATAGCCTTTGCTAAGCAAATAATACGACAAATAAGTGCCTATAAATCCAGTAGCGCCGGTTATTGCTGCGTTCATGTATAATGTAATGAAGTGCACAAAACTAGGTTATCAACTTGCCATACCCAATTCTTGAAAATCATGAATTTCAGGTCGCTTAATTTTGGAAGTATCAGGTTTCGAAACTTATGGTTGATTCTACCCTTTTTCCGGTATCAGAAGAATTTAATGGCACTTACCACAAATCTCAACTTGGCTTTAGGCTAAAGCAAAAAGTAGCCGAAACACAATTCGACGAAATTGACATTGCTCTTATAGGAATTGGTAATGAAAATCCTAACGATGCCAATGCGGTTCGCCGACTTTTATACCAATATTACTGGCATTTTAACAACCTTAAGGTTCGGGATCTTGGCGATTTTATTCTTGGCAAGGAAACTGAGCAAGACATGCACCAACTAAGCGAACTGCTTAAATGGCTTATGGGACAAGGAGTAACGGTTATTCTTTTTGGCGGAAACGAGCAAGCATGGAAAACCTGCTATGCCGCCTACGAAGTTTGGGGAAGGCCCTTAAATTTTGTAATGGCCGGCCGAGACATGAATTGGCTAACGGTTGAAGAAACCACTGAAAGGGTATTGCACGAAGACTCTTACATGGCTCACTACGCCCACATTGCCAACCAATTGTATTTTACCAACAATAAAGCACTTGCCACTTTACATAAACATCATTTCTGGAACATGCGCCTAGGCGATTTAAAGCAAGATTTAAAAGAAACTGAACCGCTTTTTAGGCAAGCCAACGCCTTTGCTTTTAATGCCAATTGCGTTCAATCTTCATTTATTAAAAGCTATAATGAGCCTTCGCCAAATGGTTTAAGTGGCGAAGAATCATGCGCTGTTGCTCGTTATGCAGGCATGGGTAGCGATTTAAAGCTTTTCTGCCTTCATAATTTTAAAGGCGAAGATGTTGGCTCGGCTCAAAACATTGCCCAAATGATATGGTATGTAATTGAAGGATTTGAGTTTAGGGTGGCAGAAGACCCTCTTCAAAACCCACAAAGATTTACCAAGTACATTACCGATATTGACACGCACACACCCTACCATTTGGTGTTCTACAAAAGCCTTGACACTGAAAAATGGTGGATGCACATACCCGTAGAAGAGCCAAAAAAATATCATAGAAGCACCTACCTAATTCCATGCTCATATAAAGATTACCAACTAGCTCAAAGCGGAGAAATTCCAGACCGTTGGCTAGAATCTGTTGCTAAATTGGGTTGAAAACTTAACCATTTTCTTATTTCTAATCCCTTATTGTTATTTTGGCCGTGCATAGCGTAATACCAGCAGGCTAAAGGTTTACATTTGCCGACTATTTTAATTGAAAATTAATACCCAAAATATTATTGGTTATGAACAAAACTGCCCTATACCAAGCCCATATAGACCTAGGTGCCAAAATGGTTCCATTTGCAGGATTCGAAATGCCTGTTTCTTATGCCGGCATAAAGCAAGAGCATGCTGCAGTTAGAGAACGTGTGGGAATGTTTGACGTTTCGCACATGGGCGAATTTTTTGTTTCGGGCCCAAAAGCAGCCGCTTTAATAGACTACGTAACTTCTAACGATGTTACCAAACTAACACCGGGCAAAGCGCAGTACAGTTGTTTTCCTAATGAAACTGGCGGAATAGTTGATGATTTAATTGTTTACATGATAGCCCAAAACGAGTATATGCTCGTGGTTAATGGCGCCTGTATGGACAAAGACTGGGAATGGGTTTCAAAACACAATGCCCAATTTGGTGCAGAATTGGTTAACCGAACCAATGAATATTCGCTAATGGCGGTTCAAGGCCCTAATGCTTCAGCTGTTCTTCAAAAACTAACTGAAGTTGACCTTAGTACCATTCCATTTTACAGCTTTACCATTGGTGCATTTGGTGGTGTTAGCAATGTAATTATTTCGAACACAGGCTACACTGGTTCTGGCGGTTTTGAAATTTATGTATTGAATGAAAACGCCATTGACATTTGGAATAAAATTTTGGAAGCTGGTAAAGACCAGGGCATAGAACCTTGTGGTTTAGGCTGTAGAGATACTTTGAGATTAGAAATGGGCTATTGCCTATATGGAAACGATATAACTAACGAAACATCGCCGCTAGAAGCTGGTTTAGGTTGGATAACCAAACTAACAAAAGAGAGCGATTTCGTTAACAAACAATACTTTATAGACCAAAAAGCTAAAGGTGTTGAACGCAAATTGGTAGCCATTGAGATATTGGAAAAGGGAATTCCAAGAAACGGCTACGATTTAGAAGATGAAGCAGGCAATAAAATTGGTTTTGTTACCTCAGGAACACAGTCGCCAAGCCTTGATAAAGCCATTGCCTTAGGCTACGTAATGGTAGGGCATAGCGCGGTTGACACTGAAGTATATGTAAACATTAGAAACAAAGCCATAAAAGGAAGAGTGGTTAGACTACCGTTTTATAAATAGGTTTAGGCAAAGTAAAATTAAAGTTGGAGCAATGAAGGTTACAGAATTAGACGTGTGGAACGCGGCCATGGATCTAGCGGAAAAAAGCTATCGTTTGGTAGAAAAGTTTCCCGAGTCTGATGGAATGGGTTTAAGTTTTCATTTTAGAAAAGCAGTTACCCACTTACCCGCCAATATTTCGGCGGCGGCAAGTAGAAAATACGGGCGAGAATCGCTTAGTTATTTATTTGATGCCAAGGGTGAGATTTACGAAATAGAATCGATGACGTATTTGGCCGAAAGGCTTAATTATATTTCGCTCGATGAAAGAGACGAACATCTAGAAGTACTTGATACCGCCAGAAAACTGCTTTTTGGGTTTATAAAATACTACAAAAAAGCTTCTTGATTTTTTCCAGTAAATAGCAAATTATCGAAACGTTAGATTGTAAAATGGAGGTGTGCTTTACACCTCAAATGGTAAGTCTTTTTGATCTAAGAAAAAGTGCCGTTGTCGTAATAGATGTTTATAGAGCTACTAGTGCCATTACGGCCGCGTTGGCTTCGGGTGTAAAAGAAGTTATACCCGTAGGTACTGTTGAAGAAGCTAAAGCCTACAAAGCAAAAGGCTTTTTAGCCGCCGCCGAGCGAAAAGGCGCAGTTGTAAAAGGCTTTGATTTAGGCAACTCTCCCATTGCGCTTAGCCAGGCTGAACACAAAGGCAAATCGATTGTGCTTACAACAAGCAATGGAACAAAAGCCCTTTTAAAAACCGAAGGTGCCAAAGAGGTAATCATTGCGTCGTTTCTAAACGAGCAAGCGGTAGTTAACTATTTGGCAGAGCACCATAACAATGTTATTTTTTTATGTGCGGGCTGGAAAGACCGCTTTAACCTCGAAGACACCGCCGTGGCAGGAGCCATTAGTCGTGGATTAGAAGCCAAAGGTTGGCATACCCACTGCGATTCAGCTTTAGCGGCCATGCATTTATTTGATATTGCCAAAGACCGCATGCCCGAGTTCATGAAAAATGCTTCGCACACCACCCGTTTGGGCCATTTGGGCCTTAGCGACGATTTGGCCTTTTGCAACCGCAGAAATGAGTATAACATTGTTCCAGTTTACGAAAACGGAACCATAAGGCTTAAGTAATGTCTAAATTATATGTTTGTTCAGTGCCATTGTGGGTATCATTAATCTGAAATAACATTTTTCAAGTCTGGTTTACATGTTTAGATCGATAATGCAGAACCTAATCTAGTCTAATTACAAACTAGCCAACCATTACAGTACGACCACACCAACTCGGTAATTTTGGAGAATGGCACAAAAACAGGAGTTGAAAATTCATGGCCAAAGTAGCTTTGGCAAACTGCAAGATTATATTGGGGAGTTTGTGTATGGCGGCATTGATGGTAGTGTAACCACTTTTGCGGTTGTGGCCGGTTCAGCTGGCGCCGGATTAGAAAGCTCTGTAGTTATTATTCTTGGTTTTGCCAACCTAATTGCTGATGGTTTTGCCATGAGCGTGGGCAGTTATCTTTCAACCAAAAGCGAACGAGAAAATTACGAGAAACACAAAGCCATTGAGTATTGGGAAATTGAAAACCTGCGCGAACGAGAAGTAGAAGAAGTACGCGAAATTTATACCAACTACGGCTTTAAAGGCCAGCTATTAGAAGATATTGTGGCACATATGACAGCCGACAAAGACCGTTGGGTAGAAGTAATGATGAAAGAAGAACTTGAAATGCAGGCCGAAACCAAAACGCCTTTTGGAATGGGTGCAGCCACTTTCTCCGCTTTTGTGCTAATGGGATTTATTCCGCTTCTAGTTTATGTGTGGGACTATTCAGCAGGTTTAAATGCTAATTTGTTTCTCATTTCATCAATAATGACAGGCTTTGTTTTTTTAGCCATTGGATACCTGAAAAGCCGTGTAACGGGCACTTCAAAAATTCGTGGCGTGCTAGAAACACTCATTCTGGGGGGTGCCGCTGCAACACTCTCTTATTTTGTTGGGAATTGGTTAGAGAAACTCATTTCGTGACAGATTGACCACCATTTGGAACTGGCAAGGTTATATCTTGGTTGCTTGTGAAATGTTTTTCTTATGAGTGTTACCAGCGCACAACTTCAAGCATTTGAAGATCTTCAAAATGTACCTACCGAGCAACT
>JAGQWA010000180.1 GCA_020437725.1 Bacteroidota bacterium
TATCAAATCCGGCACCAATGCCAACTGGATTTTTGAAAGTTAAACCCGAAACGGTTTTGGGTTGGTGATAGGGTTTCTTTTTGTTTCTCGACTTGAAAATGCTTGCCACACTGGGAATAGCCATTAAGATCGAAAGCGTATTCATGGTGAAATAATGTGCCTTTTCAGCAGGCAATAAAAATAAGAACGACCTTACCAGATTAAACATTTATCTTTCTACTTTATCTCTTATTCGACTGAAATGAATCGACATTTTTAGTACGAACAAGTATGCTCCGTAATTACTAAGTATAGATTTTCTTCTTTGCATAAGGTGAGAAGGGTCTATAGAGTTAATGCCGATGTTATTCAGCCTATCAAGAAATACAATTGATTCTTCATACTTTGATTGTTTTTCTGGAAGATAGAATATTTGAGTGATACGCTGTTTTCTGATAGTGTTTAGGTGATTTGTGATTTTTTCATTAGTAATCCCCTTCCTTCTTAATAATTCACTATATTTAGAAATTGCAATTAAAGGTGAGTATATTATTCTAGATGGGAAATATCGTTCGTTATTTCTGTCAATATCGCAGGTGTTGGAAAGGATTAAAGCGTCGACATTTTTGGTTTGTGTAGATGGTAAATTGACTACAATCATTTCTGAAATCACATCACCTTGGAAAATTGTAGGTTCGTTTAGTAAAATGTCGGAATAAAGCCGTTGGTTGACATTTTCAGGAAAATCCTTAAGGCAACTTAATAATTCCTCCTCTGCTTTGGCTGAAAGAAATTTCGGAAGATATAATTTTATATCATTTTGGTTCACAACAGATCCCAGAAGTCTTCTTCTAAAATGGTTTGTATTTCCTGATCAATGTCTAATGACTCGTCAATTACGGTACTTGCAAACACTTCAATTATTTGCTTCTTCAAGTAAGGGATGTAAATTGAGTCATCGATATTATTTGAATTATCCAGAAGCGGAATGAATTGGACATTTTCCTTCGGTAAAAAGCTATTATAATCATCTAATTCAGGACACATAAGGGTTAAAGCTCCAACAGCAGTTGAGTAAAGAAATGTCTTACCAATTACCAGTCTGTCGTTAGAATTCTTAGTCATATTCAGGCTTTAATTCTTGTAGAAATTCAGGTTTTAATAAAGAAAAGAACAGCTCCTTTTCAACGGAATGTGCCCTTTCTATTTCAGACATATAGTCATTTTCAAAACTCGTGTCGACGTACTCTTTATATGTGTCGATGTCAATAATTGATCCATTTAGAGAGTTGTCTTTAACAAGTCTTTCAACACCGTTGGCAAGTTGCAAATTGTTTGAATATCCATTTAATGGAACAGAAGTCCTAATAATTGTTGGTGATTCTAATTTTAGAGGAGAATTAACACTTATCTCCAGGTTTATTCTTTCTAATGCATCAAGTTCAAAGAAATTAATATATCGCAAACCCAATCGGTTTACTACGATTCCCATGTCAGAGTTAAAAATTGACTTTAATATTTCACTTATTTTTTCTTTAAAGTTATTCCAACCTGAATAAGGAATTTCAGAACCAATAATTACCACATTAGGTCCTATTTGAACTGTGTATCCGGATTCAGATTTAATTTTATATTGAGGTTTAAATTTAAAAGTGCTGTCTGAATCACGAAGCTGTTCTGGTAGTTGCAGAATTGGTAGCTTTTCAACATCTTGATAATCATGTCTTAGATTGGAGTATATCATTCCAAAAATTGCATTTGAATGAACCTTCGCATTGAAACGAATCTCCATTACTGCATCAACAATTGGACAAATGTTGATTTTTACAGGTAATTCCATTGAGTGTCAAAGTTAATTAGTGAATGATTATAACCTACGTAGGTTTTCAACGAAACTAAAATTCCCACACAATTCCAAGTGCATAAAGCCTACGGCCAGTGTCACTTTTTATTTCTTCAACTTGGTAGCGCGTGGCATCATCAGCTTGTAGTTGCGGTTGTAGGTTTTCATCGCGAACAAGCGCCAAATAAGGCTGCAATTGAATATTTGACTCGTATAAATTCTGAAAATCAAGGAAAATATTCAGGTTCGATTTTTCAAAATCATATCGTTTGTCAATTCTAAAGTCGAGTGAGTGAAATGCCGGCAAGCGTTCAGCATTCACCATGGTAAAATCTTGCAAGCCACGTTGCGCCACATCCCAATTACTTATGAGTGACGATGCATCAACATTGTAAGGTGTGTATGGCGTGCCTGAGCTATACCTGAACTTGGTGCCAAGCTGCCAGCCTTTTTTGAGCGTTTTTCCAAGTATAAAACTGGTAAAATGACGGCTATCCCAAGAACTTGGTGTGTAGCTGCCATTATGCTCAAATTCGCTAACTGAATAAGTGTAAGCCAGCATCCACCAGTAGTTTTTCTTAAGCTTTTGCTGCACAAACATTTCCAAACCATAAGCCCTACCAACGGCTGTTGAGTTGGCTGGTTGGTTACCCACCACTACATAATTGGCCATTGCATTGGCTGCGGCTAGGCTGTCTTTTAGCAAGAATGGATAATTGCGATAGTTCTTGTAATAGCCTTCCATGCTAAAGCGGTAACTACCGCCATTGTATTCCATGCCGAAACTGGCTTGCTGGCAATCTATGTAAGTAAGCTCATCAGCTGTTTCGTTAAGCGAGTAGGCTAAAATAATGGCTTGTGGTTTTTGGAAGTATCTGCCCACATTGGCGTTCAATCCAAACTTATCAGTTACACGGTAAGTAACCGATGTTCTTGGTGAAAACTGGCTCAGCGGATTGCTCATGTTTGAATTGTAGTTGTTTCCATCAAGTCTAAAACCAACAGAAACATCAAGTTTTCCGCTCATATAAGTTCTTTCTAAGCGGGCAAAAGCTCCGTAGTTGAGCAAGCCCACATTCCAATTAAAATTATTGGTGTCTATGTAGGTTGGTCGCACATTAATGGAATAAACATCATTGGCATTTCGGGATGTGAAAGTGTTTACACCATAGCTGAATTCATACTTGTTTTTGAAAACATGTTGCTCAAGTCTGAAATGCAATTCTTGCTCGTTTGAATAATACCTAAGTGTTCTATCTTCTTCTAAACCAGTGTTGCCCAAAAACTTGTCGGCTTGGTTGTTGAAACCGTTGGTACTCACAATTACATTGTAGTAAGTATGCTCTAAATAATGCTTGTAATTGGCGCCAAAAGCATAGAGTTGTTGATCACCTTCTGGTATGTAACCCACGTTGTAAAGCAAGGCATCACTTTCTTCTGCATCCATGTTTAATCGATAAACATCTTTGCCGCCAATACCCGTTAAAACGAGTTCATTTTTGGCATCGAATTTCCAAAGAGCCCTAAACTGTGCATCGCCGTAGGTTGGCAAAACAGGCACGTTAAAAGCCTTTAGCATGTATTGCGAAAAACTGTAGCGGGTAGAAGCAATAAAATTGCCCTTGCTGCCAAGCGGACCTTCCATTGTGGCACCAGCATCAGTTGCGCCAAGGGTTAGTCTAAGCCCGAATCTATCTGTTCTTCCATTGCGTTGTTTAATGTCAACCACATTGCTGAGAACGTTTCCATATTCAGCTGGAAAAACACCTGTGTTAAGGTCCACTTTTCTTACAAAATCAAGATTTATCAAACCATTTGGACCACCAGATGCGCCTTGCACACTAAAGTGATTTATGGCCGGAATCTTTATACCATCAAGGAAGTAGCCGTTTTCTGATGGCGCACCACCACGGGTAGAAAGGCTGTAACCAAAAGATGCTTGCGGCAACATGCCAGGGTATGCTTGAATGGCTCTCGATAAATCGAGATTGGCACCTGGAAGACGTTGCATTTCATCGTGCCCTAATTCTTTGTGCGAGATATTGGTTTCGAGAACTACGGGTTTTTGATTGTCGTCGGTAACAACAGCTTGATCTAGCGAGTTTACGTAGGCGGTCATGTACATTTCTAGGTAAACCGGTTTTACGCCCGTAACTCTTATGTTGTATTCAATTTGTGGAATGAAAGCCACGTGGCTAAGCTCCAAGTTGTATAGCCCAGGTTCAATTTCAAGAATTTCGAAAAAGCCTTGTTTATTGGTGGTTGCGCCAAGATTGGTGTTGGCCACTTTTACGCTTAAATTGGCAATGGGTTCTTTGTTTATTTCATTGAACACATAACCCGAGATTTTGCCAAGGCTCTTCTCGTTGGCTTTACCAATAAGGGTTGAAAAGCACAAAAAGGCCGCTAATGCCCACTTATATTTAATCATTATCTGCTCGCGAATTGAGCGGGCAAAAGTATTTGCGGTGGTAGGGCACGGTGTATGATAAAAGTCATGCTAACAGTAGGTTTTTGGTTGATAAAAATCAAGGTAAGTGGTTTAGACCCCATTGTCTTCCCTTTGCTTGACATTTACCATCTTCTAGGGGAAAAAGTTGTGATGGTTCTGCGAACCATTATTGGCCCCGTCAATACTCAGCAAGTCATCTCTACGTATGGAGAGATTTCTTCTAGCCACAGGATGACTTTGTGGTTAGAAAAAGTGTCAATCAACCACAACCTTCTTCGCAACCATTACTTCACCAACCACAACCTGAATGAAGTATTGGCCGGCTTTTAAACCTGCAATGGGGATTGATTCATTATTTGTAGCAACTCCGCTTTTTACCTGCCTTCCATTTAAATCGAAAATAGAATAGTTGGCTGAAACGTGTTCCTTGCCCAAGTTGATTTGCAGAAAGTCGCTTGCCGGGTTTGGATAAACAGAAATATTGGTTTCTACGGGAGTTGGTGCCGAAGCAATTTGGCTCATGTTGGTGCTAAAAGAACCACAGCCATGGGTTCCTATAAACAGCAGGTCATCATATGCACGGTAATCGATAGCTCGCACGGCACAAACGCCAATTTCGTTGGCGCCTTCGCGGTTCCAAATGGTGTTTTGCCCAGGCAATGCCGATGTTGAGTATAAACCAGAATTGGTGCCAGTTAAATAAACAGGCGTTCCTTCTCTGGTTCTAATAATCTTCACCACGTTTACGGCTGTTCCTGCACCTGAGCCGTCTTCGTTTTCTTCTAGGTTGCCGCTAACATGTCGCCAATTTTGGCCGCCATCTTCAGTATAAAAAATACTTTGACGGCTGTAGTTTGAAAAGGCCACCAAAATGTTGTTCACATTGTGCGGATCGGTGGCTACTGAAGCTATGTAGCCGTTTTTACCAAGCGCGTTGTTTTCGGTAATGTTGGTGAAGGAGTAATTTTCTGGGTCGTGGCCATTTTCTAGGCGATAAACGGCTGCTCCTGAAGTTCCTACAATTACCAACCCTTCTTGCTTTTCTGAAACATCAATTGAAACAATGGTTCCGTTTGTGCTTCTGGCATTTAATAAACGGTGCCAGTTTACACTTGTTGGTGCATCTTCATTCGATGGTGGAATGGTAGTAATATCTGTATTCATCCACACAAAAGCACCTGCGGGTAAATACATTCTTTTAGGGTTGAACGGATCAAGCGCTAATTCATTAATAAACACATAGCCATTAGCACCGTCAGGGTCAATTCTACCGGCTTGTAGTCGTTTTCCGTCCTTATCGAATTTATACAGAAAAATGCCACCCAATTGCTTTGATGTTACGGTCCATGTGGTGTCGCCATCGTCAAAAATTCCGCCGTAGGCGCCATCACAACAGGCTATTCGGGTCCAATCATCATTGGTAGTGCCAGAAAGGTCTATGTATTGGGTTTCATTGTCTTGAAAACCGCCCATTACCACATTGCTCATGGCCAAATTGGTATTTGGGTTTTGGTTCATGAAAGCGGTATAAAACTGGGTGGTGAAATAACCATTGTTTAGCGATTGCCACTTCACTTTGCCCGAAGCATCAGGAAAAATATCATCAGTGGTTGCCAAGCCACCATCTGATGCTGTATAAAGCTTATTACTAACGGTTGGATGAAACAATAATTCGTGAATATCAGGATGGTGATTTTCGTAAACCAAGCCATTAAAGAAGCCGTCTATTTTGTCTTTGGTATGTTTAAAACCGCCTATCCAACTGGTATTGTTGCTGCTTTTAAAACCATCGGTTGAGATAAACAAATTGGTTCCGGCAATGGCCACCACGTTAGAATCATCAGGCTTAATTCTAATTCTAAGATTGTAGCCGCTTTGGCTCATAAAATCGCCCCACACGTAACCTTCTGTTTGTCGGTACTCAGGAATGTTGTCTGAAAGATTGGTCCAAACGCCGTTTGAATCGGCACCATTGCCACTTACATACCTGTATTTCCAAAGGCTGTTTCGCTCTGTTGTGCCTGCATGGTTTTCGCCAAGTTTGCCATTAAATGGCGTGTAGGCTAAGAAATAGAGCAGTGTTTCGTCGGCATTAAAAATGTCGAAAACAATTCTGCCATGTGTTCTTGGAAAATTGCTTGGTGTAATCGTTGTCCAATTTAACCCATCTTCTGAGCGAAGAATGCCTTTGTAATTTCCTGGTACGGTTGAATTTAAAGTGGCATAAAAAACGCCGCTTGGTGTTTGGGCAATATCGGTTCCGGCATATTGCAAACTAAAGTTTCTTCCGCCTAAAATTACTTTCCAATTGTTTCCACCATCGTTACTTCTTAAAATGGCTCCGTATGAAGCCAAATAAAGTACATCGCTATCGTTTCTAGAATGGTCTAAACATAAGCGCCAGCCGTAGTTTAAGTGCCTAAATATTTGCGGCTTGTTTTCAACCTGAATGCCTGTCCATGTTTTGCCATTATCGGTTGATTTAAAAATGCCATCGCCCGGATAATCTGCTGAGTTGCCATATACTTCGCCGGTGCAGTAGTACCAATTATCGTTCTTGCCAGTTCTGGTATCTTGAATA
>JAGQWA010000181.1 GCA_020437725.1 Bacteroidota bacterium
CACCACCATGGCCAGTGGCATCATAATTCTCACCAACGAAACGCCTGATGTTTTAAAAGCCAACAATTCGTGGTTTTCGGCAAGGTTTCCAAAAGTCATAATTGACGATAGCAAAACTGCCAACGGCAAGGCCATTGGAATTAAGTGCGCCGATGCATAAAACAGTAGCTCAGCTACCACATTAAATTCTAAACCTTTACCGGCCAAATCGTCTATGTACTTCCACAAAAATTGCATGAGGAGTACAAAAAGGCTAATAAAGAATGTGGCTATAAAGGGGCCAATAAATGTGAGTAAAGAAAGCCTATGAAGCTTTTTCAAAAGCATAAGAGTTTAAGGCCTTTCCTATTGACAAACAGTTTGCCAAATGAAAAAAAGCTATCCGCCAATTATTGATTTAAGCTGGTCTATAGACACTTCCCAAACGGCTTTGGCATCTTCAACTTCATCTTCTTCTTCCCAATCGGTAACCATTAGCGAAACATCGTTGGTAAGTTCATCTTTCACCATTTCGAAAATGAGAAACTCATCTTCTTCGCGCTCAATCCACTTGAATTTCACCATTTTGTTAATCTTCTTGGTTACTACTTCAACTTTCTCATCGCTACCATCCCACTCAAACGTGTAGATTTTGCCATTAACACGCACATCATCTGCAAACCAATCTGTAAGCCCAGATGCCGAGCTACAGTAGTTATAAATTAATTCAGACTTTGCTCTAAAAGGGAACTCGCACGTGTATTTTACTCTAGCCATTTTTTATGAATCTATTACAGCGCGGCAATAAAGCAATTTTTTGGCACAATTCAGCAAAACAGGGAGCATTTTGTGTTGGTGGTTGGAGATTTACGGTGCTTAGTTAAGGATTTAGCCCCCATCTAACTTCCCCCAAAAAGGCATAGCCATTAACTTAATAGTGTAACATATTTGTAGTAAATAGTTTTAGCTCTATTCATTGAACTCGCGCCAGAGACGCTTTGGATAACCATCACGCCGCAGAGCAGCGCGATTGAGTAGTCTTATTCAAGGCTTTCTAAAAAGTGGAATTCGTTACCCTGAATTTATTTCAGGGTCTTGTAAATCAGTACGTGAATCGAACAGCGAGATCCTGAATCAAGTTTAGGATGACTACTTGCTTTACTTTTTAGACAGCCGTTCTATTAGGCAAAACCCCTTATCTCCTTATCTAATTAACTTCTTAACCCTACCCCTAGAAATACATCAAGTAAAGCGTAACCGGAATGGCTGCTCCGAGCAGTGCATCGAATCGATCAAACATTCCGCCGTGGCCGGGCATAAAACTACCTGAGTCTTTTACACCGCTTTCGCGCTTAATTTTTGATTCAAGCAAATCACCCAGGTTGGCGAATATGGTGCAAACAAGGCCTAATCCTATTGCTTTGGTAATTGGCATATTAAGCCAAAAGCTTAAGCCAATGGCGGCTGCAATACCAAATAATACACCACCAGATGTGCCTTCCCAGGTTTTGCCTGGCGAAATAGAAGGCGCCAACTTGGTTTTGCCAATCATTTTGCCGGTTAGGTAAGCGAAAGTGTCGTGGGTCCAGATAATGGCTAAAATGGAAACAATCAATTCCGGCCCCATGTCTCTAATCATTAATAAAAAATAACATGGAAAAGAAATGAGTAAAAGCCCTATGGCATGAACCTTTATTGCATCAATAAAGCCTTCGTTCCGGAACATGAGAATGAATACCGGTAGCATGCAACAGATTATTAAACTGCATAATACAAGCAAAGGAGTTTTAGAAATTGAGCTTACTGCACTTAAACCATTTATCTTTTGCAAAGCAATAACTGCCGATGCAAAAAGGGCAAGAACCTGAGACAATGTAATTACTGATAGTGCATACTTATTGTCAGGATTCAACATCCTAGAAAGCTCTACCAAACAAACTGCCTGAACCGCTAAAATAAGGGTCAGATAACTCCATTCAGAAAGCCAAGTTGCTCCCAAAACCACGATAACGAAAACGGCTCCTGTTATGGCTCTTGTTTTCATAAATTCATTTCTTTAATGCGAGCAAGAGCACTTTCGACTTCGTTTTGTGGCACATGTACTTCAACTGTTCCAAAAACACCACCATATGCAGTATCGCTTTTGTTCACAATCACCGCATTGTAGCCTTCATCTAGCAGTTTATCGTGAACTATGGCTGCATGATGCACATTTGGGGTAGTATAAACTATGGTCCACATAACATTGGCCTTATCTGAAATAACTTTTAAATCTTGCTTTCGTGTGTTTCGGTAGAAAACATACAATAGCGGAATACTGAAAACCAAACTCATTAAACCCAGTAACATACCCGGATTTTCATCAGGATTGAACGAACTCATTTCGTGCTGATACAAATAGTTCATTACCACCGCAGAACCATTATTTACAAAATGTGCTAGAATGGTGAGTTTTAAGTTTCCGCTCCAAAAAAACAAATAGCCAAAAAAGGCACCAAGCAGCATTCTTGGCAAAAAACCATCAAACTGGCCATGAATGGCGCTAAAAATAATGGCTGATGACCAAATGGCTAAATGAGCCAAACCTGTCCAACTCATGAGCACTTTTTGCACCATTCCCCTAAAAAACAACTCTTCTCCAATAGCAGGAAGTAAGGCAACCACGAACAAGTTAATGAACAACTGACCCAAATTGTTTGCTTCCAGCATTCGGGTAGTTAAATCATCAGCTGTTTTGGCAGCAGCTTCTGCCTGTTCTCCCATGGCGCCAAAGAGCGAAAAATCTAATTGATCATTCAACTCATATACCCAGATTACAAATGGGTAGAAAACAGCCCAAAGCAAAATGGCAAACAAGTATTTATGCCATTTGCTAGCCTTCAAAAGGCCATAATATTCGAGCGTGTTTTTTCTAATAATTTGGGCAAAAATGACAGGTGGTAGAATAAAGGCACCTATGCTATAAAACGACTGTGTAATCTTAAAACCAAGCAGTTGATTACTGGTTAACGACATATAATCTACTTCGCCGCTCATCATGCTAAAACCAAAGAATTTGGCGGAAATGAAATTACCCGCTATTACCAAAATGGCGCCGCAGGTGAGCGTGGCTAAAAGAATTACCGAAATCTGAAAAATGATTTCGGCAAGTGCGTATCTAGGTCGTGGATTTAATGGTGTCAACTACAGAAATTAGCTTTGCAAAGCTAATCACGCAAATTGGTAAAGATTCATAACATAGAACTCGGAGAATTTCCGCTTTTGTTGGCGCCCATGGAAGATGTGAGCGACCCACCTTTTAGGGCGCTTTGCAAAGAACACGGGGCCGATGTGCTTTATACCGAGTTTATCTCTTCTGAAGGACTTATTCGCGATGCCGCTAAAAGCGTTGCCAAGCTTGATATTTTTGAATATGAGCGCCCCGTTGGCATCCAAATTTTTGGTGCAGAATTAGATTCTATGATAGAAGCCACCAGAATTTGCGAGCAAGCCAAACCAGATATTATTGACATTAACTACGGTTGCCCTGTTAAAAAAGTGGCTTGCAAAGGCGCGGGTGCAGGTATTCTGCAAAACATCCCCAAAATGGTTTCGCTTACCAAAGCCATTGTAGAAGCAACTGATTTACCCGTTACGGTGAAAACACGTCTCGGTTGGGACGACCAAACCAAATACATTGTAGAAGTAGCCGAACGGCTGCAAGATGTAGGCATAAAAGCCATTTCAATACACGGCCGCACGCGCAAACAGATGTATAAAGGTGATGCCGATTGGACATTGATTGGCGAAGTGAAAAACAATCCGCGAATGCACATTCCTGTTTTTGGCAATGGCGATGTTGATTCTGGCCCAAAAGCATTGGAAATGAAAAATCGCTTTGGCGTTGATGGCGTAATGATTGGCCGTGCCGCCATTGGCTATCCTTGGATTTTTAGAGAAGTGAAGCATTTCCTTGAAACTGGAACTGAGCTTGCAGGCCCCACCATTACCGAGCGTGTAGATGTTGCCCGCCGCCATTTAGATTTCTCTATAAAATGGAAGGGTGAAAGAACTGGCGTGGTAGAAATGCGCCGCCATTACACCAATTATTTCCGCGGCATTCAACATTTTAAACCGCACAGGCAGGTGCTGGTAACTACCGATTCATCAGCCGAGATTTTCGACAAGCTGAATGAGATAGAGAAGGAATTTGAAGGGTATTTTGCTGTTGAAGGGTAACTGGACTTCGGCTTCGCTCAGCCACCAGGCGCTGACGTGGATTTGACTCGCATGCTTTTCAATTGAATAAATCAACTTTTCCAAAGTTGAACCAGCCAAAATTTCATGGATACAAATGCCGACACTCATTGTATTAATTGAACTTTGGAAAAGTTCATATGGTTTGGCTTACCTTAATCCTATTCACCAATCTTCTCATTTTAAAGTGAATAATTTCTACTCGCCCATTCAAAAAAAAAAAACGGAATATCTAAACGTGTTTTCGGAATGAAACTTCTATATTAGGACGTGCTAATGTAAAAAAGAACACAAAATTGAAATATAATTAACGTACCATCTCAATAATGAACCAAGAATTTTTTCAAATAACTTTTTTCTTAAACCAAAACAACCCGCTCCCTTTAGCTAACTACAACTTGGGGCGGGCTGCTAAAACACAAAACATTATGCATTTCATTACAAAATTAGGACTAACTCTGCTATTGCTGATTTATCATTTTACAGCAACAGCGCAAAATGAAGCCGATTGGTCTGGAATAACAGGAACATGTGGAACCGCCCAAACAGGTACATTTGGTTGGCCAAACAATGTGCCTGACCATTCTTTTTGGTCAAACCCTGATGCTTTTGACCCGACCATAACTGGAGAAGTAATTAGCAAAAGTTTCGAAATTCCCAACGGTAAGACCTTGGAAATAGTGGGCGATGTTTGGCAATTCTTTTCACAAGACTACGCCACTACACCAACAACCAAGGTCAGAATAAAAGTAAGAAAGGGTGGACATTTAATTATTAACGGAGCAACTCTTACAAGATGCGGAACCCATTTTTGGGATGGAATTGAGGTGGAAGGAAGTTCTTCAGACCCACAGGGCAGTGCCTATCAAGGAAAAGTAACCTTGAAAAATAATGCAATGTTAGAGTTCGCATACGAAACACTGAGCATGGGTAATGGAGGGATTCTACATGCCGAAGGCAGTTCTATCAGAAACTTCAGAAGGGCAGCTGAATTTCTTTTAAACGATCACCAAAGCTCTAGTTATTTTCAAGATATGGAAATTTACGCCGATAATGACTATCCGGTTAGGACCAATAGCTTGTGCGATGGTGGTGATAAGCTTCATACCGCCATGATAACTATATACCAAAACAATGGTATTTATTTTACAAATTGTAGTTTCAGGAATGACAATGATCAGGTTATCGTTTACCATGCCGATATGGTAGGCGGAGCCATTTCAGCCTTGAACTCAGATGTTTATGTAGATGCCGTTGACTATAATTATTTTGGTGACTGCTTGGTTGGATCAGGCTATGGTTGCGTTTTTAAGAATCTTGCATTTGGTATAATGAGTAAGAAGGCCAGCTCCTATAATGAAGAAGTATTATTAGATGTTAGAGCAGAACTCATTGGTTCTCCATCGCCTAATAATGTTAACCTTACTGGTGGTAACGACTACCATTATTTTGCCAACTGCGGAATTGGAGTTGTTGCATATAATTTAGATCAGGTAAGAGTAAGTGGTACACTTATGGATTTTGATGATGGTTTTCAGCAATGGTGCCAAGTAATTTCAACTGACTGGTGTGTAGAAGAACCTGATATGAATTCGCCAAACATTGAAATTAGAGGAGATGGACACAGAATCGGTGTATTGATGGATGGAGTACCCAGACATATGATAGGATCTAACCTTATTAGGCACGATGTTACTCTTATCACAGATGCCTTTACAGGAATTATTATAATGAACTCAGGTTCGATTCAGGCAATTCCACAAGGCACGGTTACGAAATTGAACTGGCACAGAGCCTTACTGTATGACAATCAAATAACCTTTACTGCTGGCAGTGCTCCCTGGATGTGCAACGCTTACATTGAAGGAATAGATTTAATTGGTGACAATAGAAAAGAAGAGATTATCTGCAACAATTTTTATTTAGACGATGCCAAGAAGCACGCCTGTGGCTATGCCGTTGATATTATTATGCATAAAGGCGTAAACAACTTTAACCTAACCTTACCAGCATCAATAAACAACAATGGAGGGTCAGCGGATAATCGTTTTTCTGATTTTGACATAACCGGGCAACCAACTTGGTATCAACACAATAATATGGAAGTTGATGGCGGATCTATTAATTATTACCATCAATCAAATGGCTATGATTATGAACCCGTTCACAGATCAAATGTTAATTGCTCTTTAGTTACTTCAAATGACTGCCCTTCTTTTGATTTATGCTTTGAAATGGGTATTCCAGGAGACAATGATGGACCGCCTAGTAACAAGAGAGAAACAGACCGAGAAAAAGGCATTCGCCTTTATAACTACATGTATGCCATTGAACGGTCAGTGGCACGATTCGACAAAGACAGCTTTAATTATTACATGCCTCTTCTGGAAAAAGATACTGGCTTCCAGTTTACTTATAGCAGCCATTTTAACGCTTACAATGTTTTAACTCGGTGCATGAACTATGGCAAACACAATCTTGACATTACAGATTATGAATACAAACAGTTAGATTCAATTGCCCACTCTCCTAAAACCAACGCCAGCGCTTGGGCCAAAG
>JAGQWA010000182.1 GCA_020437725.1 Bacteroidota bacterium
AACCAGCCATGCATCAAATGACGCCGCTTACTAATGCTTTGAAAGCAGCAGGTAAAAAAATCCACATAGAAACTTCAGGTGCTCATGCCATTACAGGTTATTTTGACTGGATTTGTCTTTCGCCCAAAAAATTTAAAGCTTGCCTGCCTGAAAATTATGCCAAAGCGCATGAATTAAAGGTGATTGTGTCACTCAAACACGATTTAGATTGGGCAATTGAAGAAGCAAAAAAAGTGAATGCCCATTGCAGATTGTTTATTCAACCTGAGTGGAGTAAACAAGACAAAGTTTTACCTATGATGATTGACTTTGTGAAACTCAATCCGCAATGGCAGATATCTTTGCAAACTCATAAGTTTTTGAACATTCCATAGCAGAACAATTTACCTGCTTTCAACGTTCAAACAGAAACATTAAACCTAATCATGACCACAAATACGGTAGGAAATAAACCCATTGACGTTTACGCCGAAGCCACACCCAATCCAGACTCATTAAAGTTTGTAATAAATCGCCTACTTGCTAAAGGCGCATCTTTTGACTTTGATGGTTATGAAAACGCTGTGAAAAGCCCATTAGCCCAGGCTCTTTTTGAGTTTCCATTCGTAAAGCGTGTTTTTATAGCCAATAACTTTATTACCATCACCAAGCCAAGTGATGATATGTGGGTGGAGCTCATTCCTAAAATCCGCAACTTTATTAGAGATTATTTAAGCAGCAACGAAAGGGTTTTTGCTGAAGATATTAATCTAGACGATGCCAACTATGCCATGAGCGATGATGATGGTGAAGTGGTTACCAAAATCAAGGAGATTTTGAATAACAATATTCGTCCGGCAGTTGAAATGGACGGCGGCGCCATTGATTTTCAGAACTATGAAGATGGTATTGTAACACTTACCATGAAAGGTGCTTGTAGCGGGTGTCCTTCGTCAATGGTTACTTTAAAATCAGGTATTGAAGCCCTATTAAAAAGAGTTATACCCGAAGTAAAAGAAGTGGTGGCTCACCAAGAATAAGTATGAAAATTAGGGTTGCACTTTTTGTTTTAACCATTGGTGGTTTTGCTCTTTTGGGAGGCTGTTCAGGAGATATTCCAGTTCCAAAACCACAGGCATTTCCAAGAGTTGAATTTCCGAAAAGACAACACCCTATGGTTTTTAACGCTGGCTGCCCTTTTTCGTTTGAATACCCATCCTACGCACAGGTTATTCCTGACCAAAAGGGTGATGAAAACCGTTGTTGGATGAATATTTTCTATCAGCCTTTTAATGCCAATTTGCACCTTACTTATAAACCCATTGTTGACGAGGGCGATTTAAAAGGTTATTTGGGCGATGCCTATACCATGGTTGATAAACATTTTGATAAAGCTGATGCCATTGAAGAGTCAACAATTGGAAGCGCTGGCGAAACTTCAGGTGGATTATATTGGCGTATTGGCGGAAATGCCGCAACGCCTATTCAGTTTTTTGTAACTGATAGCACACATCATTTTATGCGCGGTTCGCTTTATTTTAATAGCGAACCTAACAGAGATTCGCTTGCACCAATTGTGAACTTTATTGAAGAAGACATTGTGCACACCCTTTCAACCCTTAATTGGTTTGGCCAAACTGTGGAGTAAACCCAAGGTTTATTAATAGCTAAATTCTATTTTGGCAGTTCACTTTAGCTTGTGGACACACCATTAAAATCACCCATTGAATATTTAAAAGGAGTTGGCCCTGCCAAAGCCGAACTGCTCAAAAAAGAGCTGGGTATTTTTACGTTTGGCCATTTGTTGCTTCATTTTCCGTTTAGGTATATAGACAGGTCTAAGATTTACCCAATAGCAGAAGTAACTGAAGACCTGCCTTATGTTCAAACACTTGGAAGGTTAAGTGCGCTTTCAGAAGCTGGGGAAGGAAGGTCAAAACGCTTAGTTGCCAAAATTCAAGACCCTACTGGAACCTTAGATTTGGTTTGGTTTCAAGGCCAAAAATGGGTGAAACAAACCCTAAAGCCAGGGCAACTTTATTTGGTTTTTGGAAAGCCAACAGCCTATGGTTCTAAGCTCAACATGGCTCATCCAGAAATGGAATTGGTGGCAAGCAAAGAATCAATTGAAAAAAATAGCGGCCTTAGGCCTGTGTATTCAACCACAGAGAAACTTAAGAAAAAAGGACTTGATTCTAAGCAAATTGAAAAGTTGCAAAGGCTTTGCCTGGATTTATGTTCAAAGCACATCTACGAGATTTTACCACCTGAAATTTTGCAAGAAGCAAAGTTGGTTGACCGCCGACTGGCGTTTCATCAAATGCATTTTCCGCAGAGTATGGAACACCAAAAGAAGGCGCATTTTAGGTTGAAGTTTGAAGAGCTTTTTCTCTTGCAGATGCGCATTCTAAGAAATGCCAAAACCCGAAACGAAAACACCCAAAGTATTCCCATACCTAAAGTAGGAGAATTGTTCAATGAGTTTTTTCATGAAAAACTGCCGTTTGAACTAACCGAAGCACAGAAACGAGTGGTGCGAGAAATTCACCACGACATGAAAAAAGGCCAGCAAATGAATCGCCTCTTGCAAGGCGATGTAGGTAGTGGAAAAACCTTGGTTGCTTTACTTTCAATGTTGTTGGTGGTTGACAATGGTTGCCAAGCACTTTTAATGGCGCCCACAGAAATTTTGGCGGTTCAGCATTTCAAAAGCATTTCGAGCTTTCTTTTCGGTTTAGGCATTGAAATTAAGTTACTTACTGGTTCAACATCACAGGCTGAGCGCAAGATTATTCATGCTGGTTTAAGAGATGGTAGTTTGCACATATTAATAGGAACACATGCCGTAATTGAAGATAATGTGCTCTTTAAGCGTTTAGGTCTTGCTGTTATTGACGAGCAACATCGTTTTGGTGTGGCGCAGCGCGCTAAAATGTGGAAGAAAGGTCAAATTCCACCGCATATTCTGGTAATGACGGCAACACCAATACCCAGAACCTTGGCCATGACTGTTTACGGTGATTTAGATACGTCTGTGCTTGATGAACTACCACCTGGACGAAAACCCATTCAAACCGCACATTATTACGAGAAAAATAGGCTCAAGGTTTTTGGCTTTATCAAAGAGCAAATTGCCGAGGGCAGGCAGGTATATATTGTTTATCCACTTATTGACGAATCTGAAAAGCTCGACTTGCAAAATTTAATGCAAGGCTATGAAGCAATTACCAAAGCTTTCCCATCTCCAGATTACAAAGTGAGCATTGTGCACGGCAAAATGAAAGCCGAAGACAAAGAAGCTGAAATGCAGCGCTTTAAAACTGGTCAAACCCAAATAATGGTGGCTACAACTGTTATTGAAGTTGGGGTTGATGTGCCAAATGCTTCGGTAATGATTATAGAAAATGCCGAAAGATTTGGCCTTAGCCAGTTGCACCAACTTAGAGGTAGGGTGGGGCGTGGCGCAAAACAGAGCTACTGTCTTTTACTAACAGGCTATAAACTTTCAGCTGATGCCAGAAAGCGGTTAGAAACCATGGTGGCTACAAATGATGGTTTTAGAATAGCCGAAGTTGATCTTGAAATTCGTGGCCCGGGTGATGTGGCCGGTACTCAACAAAGTGGAGTACCTACACTAAAAGTGGCAAATTTGGTAACCGACCAAAAAATATTGGCCATTGCAAGAGATTGGGCAAAATTGGTGTTAAGTGCTGATCCTGACTTAATTAAGCCTGAAAATGCTTATGTCAAGAAATTCACCGAAACGTTAACAGATAACCGTATAAGCTGGAATCAAATCTCTTAGTGGAAAAGTTAAAAACGCCGTAACGGGTATTGTTATAATTTTGGCGAAATCTCTTAATAAAAAGCTAGCAAGCATGAAGAAATTAGCGCTGTTTGCATTGGTGTTGTTCGTGGGTAACACAGCATTTGCACAAGGTTCCAAAATACCTGGTTTTAGAAACTTGGTTTGGGGCATTCATAAAGATTCGGTTAAAACTGATGGTCAATTAATGAAATTCAAAAAAGACCGCGATGTTGCCGAGCCTAACGCCTATAAATTAGACGATGAAAGACTTAAAGTTGGAGCTGCAAAGCTTACCAAAATCAACTATTATTTTAATGACGATGACCGCTTTAAAAAAGTAGTTTTAAAAGGTGATACCCAGTACTATGCCGATATGCATTTTATTGTAACTAGCCGTTTTGGAAAGCCCCAAGAAACCATGAAAAAAGAAGCTTTAAACATGCTGGTATGGAGAGATGGCGATGTAACCCTTAGGCTTAATAAATATGCCAACCAAAAAGAATTCACCTTTATGATTGAAAGTAACTGGGATGTTTCTGAAGGTTTTGTGAAAAACCTAAAAGTAAAAGATTTTCCAGTAAAAAACAATGAAGTTATAGGCTTTAGACATATGAAATGGTTGGTGCATAAAGACTCAATTTTATTGAGTGGCGAAAAGCAAAACTTTACATTAGAAGACGATGCCGACCAACCAAACACTTACTTCTTATCAAAAGATTTGAATGTGATTGGAACAGCTCGTTTGTCAAACATCAATTACATTTTTAATGATGATGATAGGTTGTACAAAGTGGTAATTAAAGGCGATGCCAATAATTACGACGATATGTTATCTATTCTAACTGCCAAGTTTGGCCAATCTGATGGTAGCAGCAATTTCAGCGCAGATATTACCATGAACACATGGAAAATTGGCTCTACAAATATTAAGCTAACCATGACTGACGAAGCCAAAGGGTTTACCTTAATTATGGAAACTAGCAAAGCCATAACAGAAAGAAAGAAGCAAAACCTAGACGCTTGGGATAAAGACTTCTAGACATCAAGTTTTAACATAAAATGAAATCCCCATTGCCACTGGCTTTGGGGATTTTTTATTTAATTCACCCGCAAATTAGGATTATGAAAAAAGTATTGAAATACGCATTGCTTGTAATAGTGGTTGGTTTGGTTGTTTGTCAATTTATTGGGCCTGATAAAACCAACCCTGCCATAGAAGAAGGAGCAGATCTATTATCAGTTGAAAATGTGCCGGCTAACGTGGTTGATATTCTAAAAACATCATGCTATGACTGCCATTCAAACGAAACGGTATGGCCTTGGTACACCAGCATAGCACCCTTAAGTTGGGGAATAATTAACCATGTGAATGATGGACGAGAAGAACTCAATTTTTCAACTTGGAAAAGTTATAAAGAAGGCAAAAAGCTACATAAACTAGAAGAGTGTATTGAGATGGTAGCCAAAGGTTATATGCCTATTGAAGGCTATGTAAAAATGCACGATGGAGCAGAACTTACTGATGAAGAAAAAGTGGCTCTAAAAGGCTGGATAAAAGAACGTTTGGGAGATTATGTTGGCGAACACCATGTAGATTAATGCATTGGTGGGGGCGGCCTATGACCTGCAGCACCTGGAATTGGGCCAGCCATTGATGCCAAAACATCTAGATAAATAGTCTCAAATTTTTTCTTTTGCTCATCTGTTAAAAGGGCTTTAAAGTCAATAAAGTGCTGAAGGGTATTGCTTTCAATTTCGGTTTGCAATCGGCCAATTTTGGCCAAGGCTGCATTGTTTCTTTGGCCTTCTAATTCTCCAAAATAGTCTTGTTTAGCCATATGAATTTTATCTCTAAGTTCTTTCATTTTTGTTTGATGAACTTCAATTAACATTTCATAATTGGCTGTTTGTTCATCAGTTAAATTCAATTCTTTTACCAATCTGTTTTTAGGTCCTAAATGTTGTTTTGGCCTATGTGGTTTAATAACCATTATTACCAAAACCACAATTGCAATAGAGTTCAAAACGACAAGTGCTGTTATGCCGTGATTTTTAACCTTGTTAGAGCTGAAATAATTCATGGCTAGTAGTTGTAGGTATTTACTTCCTCAAACAAATTATTCGACTGAGAATTATTGTGGTTTGAACTAAAATTTGAAGAGTAATACCAAACAGCCAAACCAGCATTTAAAAGCATAAAAACGGCCAAAAGCGCCAAATTTCTGTTGCGTATTGGCGTGCTTTCGTAATCGTTTAAATCAGCATTTTTAATTTTTTCCTGAAGCCGTAGGTTGAAGTCATCACTTACCTGAGCTTCCCAATCAGGTGTAAAGTCATCCAATTGCATATTGTCTATATTTATGCGTAGTCTGTTGTTTATGATGCAGTTCTACAATTATTCTTGCGCTACAAGTCATCTTTTATTTTTTCCAGGTGCTTTTGTAGATTTTTCTTGGCCCTAAATACCAACGATTCTACTGACGAAAAACTCACATTCATAATGTCTGCAACTTCTTTAGTGCTATGTCCTTGTGTTTGCATGAGTGTAAAAGCAATTCGTTGATTTTCTGGCAATTTTTCTAAGGCTGCCAATATAAATTTGGCTTTATCTTGGTTTTCTGTACTATAACCTGGGTGGGCATTTAGTTTGTCTTCTACATCAAGAGCTTCTTCGCCAATTCCTAGTAAATTTTTAAAGTAACTGGCACGTTTTTGCTGTTTTCTGCGCCTTTGTTCTTCCAAACATTTGTTTACAGCAATTCGATAAATCCAAGTAAAGAGTTGAGCTTGTTCGTTAAAATGCTGCACCTTTAAATACACTTCCACAAATACTTCTTGGGTTAAATCTTCGGCTTCG
>JAGQWA010000183.1 GCA_020437725.1 Bacteroidota bacterium
ACTCAAATTCTTTTTGGTCAATTCGGTTGTCATTATTAGCGAATTCGAGTGTAGTGTCGTTGAATGATTGAAATTCAGATGTGCAACTGGCTAGGAGCATTGAAGTGAAAAAAATCATTAGAATCGTCCTTACTCCGAAATTTATTTGTGCTACCATTTTTAACAGTGTTTTTTTGTATAACCTATCTTCGAGAGTGGCAGTATTTTTTAGCTCCATATTTCTTTATGCTTAATTAAGTTTTTAAAAGTACAATTTATCCTATCTCTTTTTTTACGGTTTCCCGTATTCTGTTCATTTTCCTGTCGAGCGTTGGCAACAAAACAGGCTCTTTTGGTTTTTCAGCGTTGGCTTTGCGTGTCGGCAAAAACCAAATGTGCCTGTTTGCGCGTGGGCTTTTCTTGTATGCCGCACAACTAGGTTATATGACCACAAAAATGATACATAACCCACCAAAAATAGACTATAATGGAGGTTTTACCTCCATTATAACCATCTCTTAGTAGTGCCATCATTCCTGAAATCATTCTTAAAAATTTAAGTCATCAATTGGGTTAATAATCAAATCTAAGCAACTTAAGCCAACATAAGTGTATATCTCTGTGGTTTTGCTAAATCAATGCATTGAATAGCCTTTCTGCTTCCTAAATTCAACACCATATTTATACATGTAATTGGCGTTGGTTTTAACTTAGTTTGGGTAGGAAACGGGTTGGTATTTACTGCAAGTTTGGCATGAACATTAAAATATTGAAAATATAAAGTAGCCAATTGCCATTTTCATGGCTCCACAGTTCAACTCCCATTATGTAAAACTAATTTTGCAGCGGTTAGTTGTCCTGTCGCTGGTGGCTTAGGCTGCTGGAGGAAAGTCCGGGCAACATAGAGCAGTACGCTTCCTAACGGGAAGGAATAGCCAAAGGAATTTGTCTATTACGGAAAGTGCCGCAGAAAGGGAAACTACCTCTATTCGGAGGAAAAGATGAAAAGGTGAGGTAAGAGCTCACCAGTGCGTGTGGAGACACCGTAGCTTGGTAAACCCCGTACGTTGCAAAACCAAATAAGCCAGCGCTTTAAGAGCGGCTCGTTCAATGCTGGTGGGTAGGTTGCTAGAGCTTGTTGGCAACAGCAAGCCCAGATAAATGGCAGGGCTAGACAGAACCCGGCTTATAGACTAACCAATATGGGGCCTTCGTGGCCCCGCTTTTTTTTATTGAGGCAATATTCAATAGTTAAAAAGATAATTAATTAAGGGGGATTTCGGCTCCGCTAAATCAACGTGCTTTGAGTAAAGATGATGAGAAAAACGTTTTATCGTTATCCCATACACGTTAATTAATTAAAATCCCTTTTAACATTTTAACCTTCAGCCTTTTAACGTTAAAACGATCCACTTCAACTGTTTCCCGTTAACCCGTAAGGACACCTTTCACCTTCAACTTTTCACATTTAACCTGAAAACAAAAAAGGACCCGAAAACCGAGCCCTTTTCTAAAAAAATAAATATGTAAAACCTGGTTTACTTCTCTGATTTATTTGCGAAATAGTGGATTTTGGTAAGAACTTTTGACCAATCGCCTTCAGCTTCTGCTGGATCGGTAATGTATTCTTCAACCACTGGCCCAGCCATAGTGTATCCGTTGGCTTTCATGTAATTGTCCATGGCGTCGTGTGCTGGTTGCACTTTATCATATTCGCCATAGTAGTCAATAGTAAGTTTTGTACAAGCAGGTATGTCGTTAAACTGCAAACCAGGAATTCTAGTGCCCGTTTTAAAACCCCAGCCAGCAATCATATCAGCAGCCATTTCTTCTTGGTACCATTCTGTTATACAACCTGCAGCGCTAGTTAAAGGTTTTAAACCAAGTTTACCCATAGCCGCACCTACTTTTTGAAAAGAAGAAGTATAGAACGCTTCAAAGTCAGAAATTTTTTCGCCTTGAACGCCCACAAAACTCATTCCTTCAAAATCTGAAGCGGCTACATTGTAATTAGTAGAAGCTTTTTCTTCTTTTTCAGCTTCGGCAGCAGCAGCGGCAGCGGCCATTTCTTCGCACCTTGTTTTTAAGGCAGCAAGCCCGGTTTCATAGTCGTTTCCTACAGAAGTTTCCATGTCCATAAACAGATTAAATGCATTCCAAGGAAATGGAGAAGTTGAATTAAAACCCCAAGCTAATTCTACACCTTCTTCGCCTTTATCTTCAATATTAAAATAAGATGTAGGCGTTGCTTCGCCCATAGGAATTTTAAAAGTAAGCTGGTGCTCAACTCTAGTATTTGGCTCAGCCTTGGTAATTTCTTGTTTGCCTTCGCCAACTTCTTCATTGCCTTTCCACTCATAAGTAGCACCTACTTCGCCATCGGCTACTTCATTTCTTTTGGTCTCCATGTTGGGGTCTTTGCTATTCCAAGGCGACCATGCAATAAAATTCTCGAATTTGGCTACTTGTGCATATACCAAATCGGCTGGCGCATTAATGGTTACTTTTTTCTCAACTGCCGAATCTTTTGGGGCAATTAACCCAAGTACTACTAGAACTAAAATAAGCAGCACTATTATACCGCCTACAATTTTTAAAGCCTTCATAATTGTTTAGTTTGTTTGTTGTTTGAAGGACGAATGTAAAGGTTTATCTATTCAGTACAATATGTGCCAATAGGGGGTAATAGACAATTTGAAGGGTTAAAATTGCCATTCATAAACTGTTACAACCTTTTCAACGTCAATAAGATATAATTTAACCGCATGAAAACTTTAAGAAAAACCTATGCCATAAATGCAAGCGCCCACATAGTGCGCCAAATGCTTTTAAATAAAGAGCAGATTGAAAATTGGAGCGGTGCGTCTGCCGAAATGAACTTGCAAGAAAATGCCAGTTTTTCACTGTGGGATGGCGACATTCATGGTATAAATCTTTTTATAGGCGAAAATGAATTAGTGCAACATTGGAAAGAGGCCAAGTGGGAACATTTTTCTACAGTAGTGTTTTATTGGATTGAAAGCGACGGTATTACTGAACTTACCCTAATTCATACCGAAATTCCAAACAAAGCTTTTGATGGCATTAACCAAGGCTGGGACCAATTTTATTGCATGCCACTAAAGGAGTTGGCAGAGAACTATTAAATTGTGGCAAATGGCTTAATTGCAACGCATTGCACCTTTTATGCGTCTTTGTGTTAGCCATGTTTGTTGAGAACTTCAATACCATACCGAAACCACGCACTTATACATTTGGGCAAATTGCAAGAAAGTTGGGCAGGCACATAGCCATTATAGATTTAGGTACAAACACTTTTCATCTACTTATTTTTAAGCTCGAAGATGATGGTGATTTCTATGAAATTTATAAACACCAAATACATACTCAACTTGGCGAAGGTGGTTTAAAAGCCAATGAAATTCTACCCTCAGCCATAGAGCGGGGCAAACAAGCGCTTTGCGAAATGCAAGTTATATTAACCGATCTTGGAATTAAGGAAATTGTTGCTTGCGGAACGTCTGCTTTAAGGTCAACCACAAATGGCCCATTATTTAAACAGCAAGCAAGCCAAATTTTAGGAGTTGATATTCAAATTCTTTCGGGAATAGAAGAAGCCGAGCTTATTTTTAAAGGTGTTTCGGCCACCACCAAAAAATATGAAGATCCTATTTTGGTGATGGATATTGGTGGCGGATCTGTTGAATTTATTATAAGCCGAAAAGAAGAAATTTTATGGGAAAAAAGTTACCCTATGGGTGGGCTAAGATTGGCCGAGCAATTTCATCTTTCAAACCCCATGAATGCCATTAATATAAATGCGCTAAAAGCCTATGTAAATGGCCAATTTAATGAGTTGTACCAACAGGTAAAAACGCACAGCGTTAAAAGATTAGTTGGGGCAGCGGGTTCTTTTGAAACCTTGGCTAATATAGAGCACCTTACCATGCTTAACAAAGAGTTGCCAACTGGCGAAACCTTAATTGAAATTGACGTTCAGTCTGCTTATAAAATAATTGAACTGATTAAAAATTCAACTTTTGATGAGTTGAGATTAATTCCTGGAATGGCGAGCTTTAGGGTAAAACTTATAACCGTTTCTCTGCTTATGGTAGAAACTTTAATGCACCAAATAGGAATAGAGTTTTTGGCCTATTCTCACTACTCTTTAAAAGAAGGCTTGTTCTTAAATTACTTGGAAAAGAATGCCTAAATGGAGGCGTTTTTCTGCAAAAGTTTTAGAAAAACCGCAAAGTCTTTAGGATAATCAGCCTCAGCTCTCACTTCTTGGTTTTTCATATTTTTAAATTTAATAGAAGAAGCATGCAGTGCAAAACGCCCAATCATTGGGTTTTCATCGCGTTTACCGGGTTTATACTTGCGTACCAATTCAGAAAGATAGGGCACTTTGCCACCATACAATTCATCGGCAGCAATGGGGTAGCCTATATACTGTAAATGCACCCTAATTTGATGAAATTTACCTGTTACGGGCTGGCAAGCCATTAAAGTATGATTTTTAAAAATTTGTAAGGTTTTAAAAAAGGTGGCAGCAGGTTTTCCATTTCCAGAAACTATGCTTGATGCTTTATTGGTTTTAAGTAAAGGAACATCAACCAGCTCTTCTTCTACATTTAATTGGCCATCAACAATGGCATGATAAACTTTTTTGGTTTCTCTTTTTTCGAATTGAAGCGCAATGTGCTTGTAGGCGTTTTCGTGCTTTGCGGCTATTAAACAGCCCGAAGTGTTTTTGTCTAATCTATGTGCTAGGGTTGCTGTTTGGCAATAATTTTTTATTTCATTTTGAATTGAAATAGGAGCGTTTCTATCGAAAAGCGAAGAAATAAAAGGTGGTTTGTTTATAACAATAAAGTCATCATCTTCAAAAACGATGTGCTTTTTAAGCTGAATTGGTTTCATTAAAACAATAATTCTTCGAGCTTATTTTCAATTTGCTCCAGACTTAAAAACTTGTCAATAAAGTTTCCGTCTTTTCCAATTAAATAGGTTTCTGGTGGGTCGAATGCCGGATATTTATTAAATATTGAGCTTCTTTCGCCGAGCAAATCGCTTACTATTGGCCAAAGCAAATGGTCTTTTTCTACTATGTCTCTAAGGGCTTCTTCGGTATCGTCTTTACAAATGGTAATTATTTCAAAACCTAGGTCATTAAATCTTTTGTAAATAGGAATTAAACCAATCTGAAAGTCGCGGGCTTGGTTAAAGTAGGCTGTTGTAACGTGCACCAGCACCACTTTGCCTTTGTAATCGCTTAAGGCATAGTTGGTTCCATTTAAATCTGGTAGGGTAAAATCAGGCGCTTTATTTCCGTTTACCAAATGCTCGAACCAGATAATTCTTTGCCCTAAGTTTTTTACGTATGATGAGTACGGATGCAGTTGCAGCGATCTCTCATAAACACTTTTTACATAATCTATTCTTTTTGGCAATTCTAATCTTCCAGCGGCTTCGGCGGCTAAAATTGAGCTTTTGTTGTTTTCTATAAACTCGTTAAGAGACCTAAACTTTTCTTGCTCTATTTGTTCGTTTAGCATTGGAGCCGTGTCTCTCAAATATTTTTCCATGTGGGTTCCATCTTCAATGCTGTTTTGGTATTCAAGCATTTCTTCAACCTTATCGGCATTGTGAGCCAAAATATCCCATAAACGTTGCATTAAATAGGCTTCTGGCGAATTAATGGCAAATGCATCCCACTTATCAAAATTTGCAGAAAGCTCATAGTTTCCGCCTGCGCTTAGTAGCGGTATTACTTGCGTTTTTGTACCATCGTCAACCCTAATCTGAAATATTTGTGGCTGGTTGGTTTGGGCTTCTAATTCAAAAACACCTTCTTCATTAATTATACTGGTTGAAATGGGTTCAAAACGGCTTTCGCCACCTAGTTTATCGAGTGTTACTTCTTTGCCGGCAGCGTTTAATATGGTGCCACGCACTTTAATTAGTCTTTCGGGTCTTTTAGAGCGCTCATTATCTATTTGCTCGGTTAATTTCTTAATTTTTAGTTGATACCAAAGTTCACTAAACGGCTCAGTGCCAGAAATGCCTTGGTTGCCATTATTTTGGTTGCTTGTAGAGTCGCCATTAATTGGGTTGTTAATTTGCTCAGTTTCTTGGCTTTTATTATTGCTACAATTCAATAAAAATATGGCAGAAATCAGAAGTGCGTAAAGGGTAAAGTAGGAGGTAAGGTTTTTCATGGCATTAGTCATTATCTAAGGCTTGCGCCAAAAGTTGGTTGGTTTTTTTGGGGTCGGCTTTGCCTTGCGATTTCTTCATTATTTGCCCCATAAACATGCCAAGTAAACCAGTTTTACCGCTTTTGTATTCGGCTACCTTATCAGGGAATTGGGCAATTACTTCATCAATAAGCTTTTGCAAGAAATCATCATCGCCAACTTGAATGAGATTTAAACTTTTAGCGAGCTCTTCAGGATGCGTTTCTGGCGATTCTAAAAGTGCGCCAAACAATCTTTGATTAGCAATGGCGAAGCTTAGTTTTCCGTCATCAATAAGCTGAATGATTTGTGCAATGGCTTTTGCCGTAATCGGAAATTCGTCAATAGAAACGGCTTTGTCGTTCAAGAAACCACGAATTGGACCTATCATCCAGTTAGCGGCTGCTTTGTATTGGCTGGTGT
>JAGQWA010000184.1 GCA_020437725.1 Bacteroidota bacterium
ATGACACATGCTGTGTTTCTTCGGGTTTATCAGTATTGTCGTCTTTTGAACAACTAAACTGAAAACACACAGCAATTATTACAATCAGAAAAAACCTAAACTGCACTCCTAATTTCATTTATTAATTCCTTTAATTCCGTTTTCTTTTAAAAGCTTGCTCAAAATTCGGGTTTTGCTGCTTTTAAACCGTAATTCTCAATTAATAAATCAATGTAAACCAGTCAATTTATTAAAAACTTCGCACACTGTTATTTTACAAAACGGTTAATTTGAACAGATAAGTTATTCATGAAAAAGAAAATATTCAAATCTTTAAAGCGAACCTTTCTCATAATCAGCGCACTGTTGGCCCTGTTCATTATTGCAGTGGCCATTTTTGTTAACACACAGCCACAAATGGGTAAAAAACCACATGGCCAAGACCTTGAGCGAATTAGCAAATCACCCAATTATGGCGACCAGGAATTTATAAATCTCATAGAAACCAAAATGGGCAGCTTTGGCGAAATGATAGCCACCATGCCCGATTTCCTTTTTGGAGAAGGCGGAACACCCGATGAACCCTTGCCAGTAAAATTCGGTGAGAATGCCACGCCAGCAATTGATTCGCTTTGTTTTGTTACGTGGTATGGCCACTCTGCTTTTCTCATTGAAATTGAAGGCAAACGCATTTTAATTGACCCTATGCTTGGCGAGCATTCATCACCAGTTTCGTTTGCAACACCAAGGTTTCCATACCAAAAACCGATACCAATTGAAGAGTTAACCGATATTGATGCTATTATACTTTCACACGACCATTATGACCATTTAGATTACGCAACTATCATAAAATTGAAAGAAGAAACAGCGCATTTCTTCACGGCTTTAGGCGTTGGGTCACACCTTAAACATTGGGGAGTTGATGAAAGCCAAATTACCGAGCTTGACTGGTGGCAAACGACAACGCTTGGCGAAATTGAAATCATTGCCTGCCCGGCACGGCATTTTTCGGGTCGTGCATTTACTGATAGAAATGCTACACAATGGGCCAGTTGGGTTATAAAAGGCAAATACCAAAACTTGTATTTCAGCGGAGATGGCGGTTATGGTCCACACTTTAAAGAAATTGGAGAGAAGTACGGGCCATTTGATTTGGCCATGCTTGAATGCGGCCAGTACAACCAAGCTTGGGCAGCCATACACATGATGCCCGAGCAAAGCGTGCAAGCAGGTTTTGATGTAAAAGCCAGAACCATAATGCCCATTCATTGGGGTGCATTCGAGTTATCAGTTCATACTTGGACAGACCCAATCATTAGATTTAAAGCTGAATCTGAAAGGCTCAATGCCAATATGATTCACCCATTTATAGGTGAGCGTTTTAACCTTGGAGTTGACATGCCACAAACCGAATGGTGGAATCTATAAAGTGTTAGGTTATTTATCTGGTCGTCTAAAAAGATGAATTCGTCACCCTGAATTCATTTCAGGGTCTCGTTAATCAAGCTGTGAATCGAGCAAGTAGATCCTGTAACAAGTTCAGGATGACTGCTTTCTTTACTTTTTAGACGACCATTACCGAAACACACCTTTGGCAAAGTATTTGGCAAACAATGCTCATGCAAAAATTCATTTATTGGTCAATTCTGGCATTCTGTTGCATTACAATCATTTCATGCAGCCATTCAAACGATAAACAAGCGGCAAATTCAGGTGAACAACAAAGTATTCAATCCAAACAAAAGGAAGATTCAAGCGATTCTACATAAGACACTATGACCGCCCAAGTAGACGCCGAACCTTGCAAACCAAAAAAGCCAAAAGAATTTGTTCCATTCGAAAAACGGTTACTAAAAAAGGGTGATAGCATCATGGTTTATGGAGGCGATAATTGCTATCTCCGCGACAATTTTGGAAAGGATACAATCTATGGGATAGTCCTTGATAAGGCCTTTAGCAAGGTAACTTGGGATATTGCCTTTTTTGAATCAAAAGATGCCATTCTAGATTCTGGCGTGTTTTGTATGGACATTGATTATTGGGATAGTAAGCGCGGCTATAACTATTTCAGACTTAGTATTTGGGAGCATCGTCCAACAGAGAAAGAAAAAAAGGAAGTAGATTTTGGATTTATGATTGAAAACGAACAAGTTGAATCAGGTTTAATCTTTAAAATCATAAGATAACCTTGTCGTCCTATTTTACCAGAACAGTAAACTATTTTTGGTTCACCTAGTTAAGGTTAAAATATGCCTTTCTGAAAAGGAAACATTGTACGATGAAAAATCATCATAATAGTTTCTTAGCACTAGCTCATTTTCAGTATGAGAGTCTATTTGTGCCACTTGCACATAACTTGCTCCAGGGCTAATTCCCCAGATATATACCCTTTTAGCCGCCACATCAGGAAACCAATAGCATTGGTGCTTTCCGCTAAGTAAATCTTCAATGGCCACCTTGGTACGCAAATATGCAAGTGGTCCATATTCCTCCAAGTCAGTGCTATTGTACAATAATGGAGAAAGGCCGGGCTCTGCATCAGTTTCGGGGTCTTTCAAAAATTCAACGGTACCAAGATTGTTTATGCTTGTATCCCAAATATTAGAGTCTTGATCTATTTTTTGAATTTGAAGGTTTTTGGCTGTCCAATTACCAAGAAATGGCTCAAAGTTGCCATATATGTCTTCTTCGTATTTATTACATGCCGAAATGATGAAAGCAAGAAGACCAATTGCTACAATTGGCCTTAATATTTTAATTAAATTATCTAGCAGCATCATCATAATCAAAATAATGTCCTATAAAAATGGCAATTCCAATATGGGCTCTTGAACCCTTAACTGCCGCCAAAACTTGTCCTTGTAGTCCTGCAAAAAACACATCTTCGTTTTGTGCGTTGGCTATATCATCAACATGATATGAATTAAGCGTATAGTTATTAAACAAAACACCTTGTCCGCCGTGTTTGTCTTTAATAGGCAGTTCAGACTGGGTGGTTTCATTGTATAAAATGCCAACCCTTTCCCATTTAGCGTATATAAAACCATATTTAAAGCCGGCATTGGCTTGCAATCCAAAAGTTGCATTACTTCCTAAGTGTAAGTGGTATATGCCATTAAGCCGTTTTTCAATTCCGTAGCTCACATAGCCATCTGGGTATCTAAATCCAGAGCTAAAGGTTCCTTTTCTGTCAATCATTCCCATGTACATTCCAACCTTGGCATACACGCCAATAGGAAAAAGTAACCCAAAGTTTATTGATGTGGTTCGCTCATCAACATTCCAAACTCTAGCTGTTCCATTGGTAAAAGCTGCTTCAGAATAGCCAGACGTGTTTTCCCAAAGAATGTCAATATTAAACATTGAAGCGGTAATGCCTAAGCCCCAAAAAGTTCCGGGTTCATATTTAATAGGTGCTAATTCTGTTGTAAGAAATCCATTATAGGCGGCATTGTATGATTCTACAAATTGGTTAAATCCCCTCGACTCCATTTTAGTGTACATGCGCCCAAACATTACATTTAATCCGAGCGGAATTTTTTGTTCTAATTGGGCTTGAGCATTGTTAAGCATTAGCCCAAATAGCAGTAAGACTAGTAAAGATGATTTCATTCCTAAACCCTTGAATGCCAAAAATAATACTCGAACAGATTGATTGCTAATTCCTCACAAATAACCACTTAAACGCATGGTAAAGTCCCATGCCCAAATAACCCAACGGACCCGGTTTTACTCGTTCTGAAATGCGCACTGTAATGGTGGCATAAGTGGTTAAGTGATTCATTCGGTTCATTTGGCCTATTAGCATATCAATAGTGCCATTCAACCTTTCAAGCTCTTTCTCAACCAAGAGAGCAGATTCAACATTCTCGGCTTTTTCAAGTAGTTCTAAATATCTGGCGCGAGCTTTTTCAGCATTTTCAAGCCTTATTTCAAAATCAAGATATTGGGCGGTTAAATCTTGGCCAGATAATTTGAAATATTCACTGAAAAGATATTGTACTAAATTAAAAAAGTTAGTAACCAAATAGGGGTAAAGCACGTTTAGCTTGTATTCTCTATTGAAATATGTTGTGCAATGCAACGTTTCCAGCTGAGATTGGTTAGGAGCATTAATTAAGGTTTATGAAAAGTATTTGGCTGTTGGTTTTATTCCTGCCTTTTGTGGTAAAGGCTCAAACAAAATGGGATATTACAAGCTTTGGCGCAGGGTATTATTTTCAACCCATAGAATTAAACGGATTAGATTATGAAAGTTTTTATAACTCATTTGACAGAAGCGCATCTTTGCCTTCTCTTGATTCGTTTAAAAGCCTAAATACAAAAATTGAACTGCGCCAAATTGGTTGGAGTTTTGGATTTGCTTTTCAATTAAAAAATGAAGAAAAGTCGATAAATAGGCACTCATTTCTGCTAGAGTTTAGAAATGGAACTATTGGAAACAATGAATTCAACGCAGGCGATAACACGTTTTTTACACTGCAATCTATACGCAATCAACAAACAACTTATTTGTTAACCACTAAAAACGAAGTTTTTGGAATTGGTTTGGGCTATAATTATTTATGGCTTTCTAAAGGAAGGTTTAACAGCTCAATAGGAGCTGTGTTTAACTTCGATAATCAAGTTTCAAAAAAAATGCGGGTTAGAAATGAATCAGACATCAACCCCATCGATACCAACTTTAACGGAAATGGTCCCTATGTAATTGAGCATAATTACTTTCTTACCAAAACCCCATCATGGTATTTGCAACCCAGGGCTTCTTTTAGTTTTAGAATTGCCAAACAAGCTACACTAAACTATCAGTTTGCTTTCGGATTAGCTTCATACGGTTTAGAAGGCAAAAGCATTTATGGCACTGCACGAACAAACACCATAGGTTTAAAATACAATCTTCTTTAGGGCATGAAAAAAGTATATTTATTAGGCTTGCTATTTTTAGCAGCACAGGTTTCTAACGCACAAAAAGTCACCATTTCGGGCGAAATTCTCGATCTTAAAACTGGTGAGCCAGTGGTAGGTGTTACCGTTTACGATACGTTGAGCGGCGAAGGTTCTTACACCAATGCATTTGGATTTTTCTCCATTATTGTGTCTAATGAAAACACCTATCTCCGTTTTAGTTCTGTGGGTTATAAAACCACCTATGTAAAGGCCAATGCAGAAAATGGCCCCATGGAAATTAAACTCGAAGCCAATTCTAATGAGCTTTCTGGCGTGGTAATTCAGGCTGATAAAGTTGATGTAAGCCAAGAAGTAGAATCAACCCAAATGAGTGTGGTGAAGCTTAATCCCGAAGAAATCTCTAAAATACCAAGCCTTGGCGGTGAAGTTGATATTCTAAAAGTGGCGCAGTTAATGCCTGGAGTTGCAAAAGCGGGCGAAGGCCAAAGTGGAATGCTGGTGCGTGGCGGTACGGCCGACCAAAACCTGGTAATTCTTGATGATGCTACGGTGTATAACTTAAGCCATTTATTCGGTTTCTTTTCAGTTTTTAATAATGATGCCATAAGAGATGTAACCATTTATACTGGTGGTTTCCCCGCCCAATTTGGTGGCAGACTTTCATCAGTAATGGATGTGCGCATGGCCGAAGGGGGCGCACAAAAATTTAGTGGAAAAGGTGGTGTTGGATTGCTAAGTAGTCGACTAACCCTCAATGTGCCAATTGTAAAAGACAAAGGCGCGGTAATGATTTCGGGCCGAAGAACCTATATAGACCAAGTATTTAAAACAGTAGGGGTTACACTGCCCTATTATTTCTACGACTTAAATTTAAAAGCCAACTACAAACTCTCTAACAAAGACCACCTGTACTTAAGCAGCTATTTTGGAAACGATGTACTATCATTTACTGAAAACACAGGTAATGCCGAATTTGAAGTGGAAGGCGGCGAATCGCAAGAATTGGGTTTTGGCTTTCAACTAGGTAATTTTACTTCAACACTTCGTTGGACGCATGTTTACAAAGAAGGCAAGTTATTTCACAATGTAACCGCTTTTCAAACCCGTTTTAAGTACGACATAGGCGGGTCATTTCTAGACAATAACATCCTAATAAAATCGCAAATACAAGACTACGGTGCCAAAGTAGATTGGGACTATAACGCCATTGAACACCACAGGATAAAATTTGGTGCATCGTTTACCAACCACGGTTTTAGACCCAACATTGTAAATACTAGCGGAGACATTACCGACTTTCTCCAAAACCGAAAAGGCGATCTCATTCTTTCTCAAGAAGTTGGAGCCTACATAGTTGATGATTTCAAGGTAAACAACCGTCTTTCTTTGAATTATGGCTTAAGACTTTCAGGTTCCCTCACTGAAGGAACACCCTATGGTGGCATTGAGCCAAGAACAAGCGCCAAATACACAGTGGTTCAAAACCATTCTTTAAAATTCAGTTATAGCCGCATGAAACAGTACATGCATCGCGTTTCGAGCAGTTCGGTGGTGTTGCCAACCGATTTATGGTATCCAGTTACTGAAAATGTAGCGCCGCAAAGTTCTCACCTAATGGCTTTGGGTTATTTTGGGGGACTCGAAAAGTGGAGCGTAAACTACTCTGTTGAAGGTTATTACAAGTACATGCAAAACCTTATAGAATATAAAGAAGGAGCGCAGCT
>JAGQWA010000185.1 GCA_020437725.1 Bacteroidota bacterium
ACCGTAATTGGCGGCATGGTTGGTGTTGTTGCTTATGATTTGCTTCTCCTTGAAATTATTGATTTCATTAAACGCAAACGCGGAATTGAAAAGCGCTTTAGAATGAATAAACGCATGCGTAGGCTAGTTCGCATTCGTTCAAAATTTGGTTTAATAGGTATTGCTGCCTTAACACCTATTTTATTACAAGTGCCAGTAGGCACTATTCTAGCTGGAACCATTGAGCAGAATTCTAAAAAAGTGGCACTTTATATGTTCATCTCGTTTTCATTTTATTCGGTGTTGTTTTATGGGTTGAATGTGGTTTTCGACTTTAACCCTAACAGCCTAATTGAAGCCTTGCAATTCTGGAAATAGGCTTTTTATAATTCCATTGCAGGATCCCAAAACAGTTCATTCCAGTTTTTAACCCTGTTATCATCTACTTCTACACCTTCGTCAAGTAACCGTTGTTCCATAGTATAGTTTGGGTCGAAGGCGTGGCGGCCACTTAGTTCGCCATTTCTGTTTAAAACCCTATGCGCCGGCACCGGATTCACCAAATTATGAGACCGTCCCATGGCATAGCCCACCATTCTGGCCGATAAGCCGGTGCCTAAATATTTGGCAATGGCGCCATAGCTAGTAACCCTTCCTGGCGGAATTAACCGCACTAATTCGTGCACTTTGGTAATAAAATCTTGGGTAGCCATTAGCCAATTTCTTTTATGGCATCACAAAAGACATCAAGCTGCTCAAAGTTGTTATAAATATGCGTTGAAACTCTAATTGAATTGAGATTTGCTTCGGGTACTTGCCTTACTCTAAAACCATTGTCTTGCAGTTTATTGGCCAAGGTTTTATAATCGATGCTTTTTGGGACAAATCCTATCATCGAAGATCTTGATGCTTGCTCGTTGCTATTAATAATTTGCACTTGGCTTTCTAACGTTTCAAGCTTAGTAAACAGGTACTTAGAAAGCGAAAGGCAGCGTTCTTCAACTTTTTTTGTGCCTATATTCAAATGGAAGTTAGTGGCTTCGTTTAATCCAATAAAAAGCGATGCGTTTTTGGTTCCATAATCAAAGCGATGCGCGGTTTTATTATAACCCTTTAAAATAGGATGGGTGCTAAATATGTCAAAACCCGAATCTGTGTATGCGCCGGCGTAGGTGGGTTTTATGGTGTCTAAAAATCCTTTTTTAATAAAAACAAAGCCCGTTCCTTTTGGGCCAAGCAGCCATTTATGCCCGCAAGAAACATAGCAATCAACATCTAAATCTTGCATATCTAAGTGCATTGAGCCGGCGCCATGGGCACCATCAGGCACAAACCAAATTCCTTTTTCTTTACATAGCTTTTGAATAGCTTTTATTGGGTATTTCTGTCCAATGGTGCAAGAAACATGCGGCACTGAGATAACTCTCGTTTTTCTAGAAATGGAGTCATTAAGTTGATTGAGAACTTCTGTGGTGGTTCTACCAGTCTTAATGAACTTTAGTTTTATACCATCAATTTCGGCACGGTTTAGCCAAGGCATAATATTGCCAACATGTTCATGCTGGGTAAGAATAACTTCATCGCCTTTTTTTAAGGGTAAACCCCAGCAAATAATGTTAAGGCCTTCGGTGGTGTTGTGAGTAAGGGCAATTTCTTCTTTTTGGCAATTAATGAGTTTTGAGATGCCTTCGCGAGCAATGTCGTCTCCACCATATGCGCAAGAAGAATCAATTTGTTCTATAGAATTAATTAAAGCTTGTTGAACCACTAAAGGCGATGGCCCAATGGTTCCATTATTTAAGTATACCTTTTCTGGTTTAAGCGTAAATTGAGTTCGCAATGCGTTCCAATATTCTTCGCCAGTTAAGGTTTCAAAATGTGAAACAGATTTAGGTGCAATTTTGGCATAGGCCTTTAAGCTCATTGAACCAACAGAAATGGCTGCAAGCTTTTTAATAAAATTTCTTCGCCCAGCCATTTTAGATTCTAATTACACCATGTTAAGGCGGTTCATTAAGCGGCTTTTGTAAGTGCCGCCAATAGGAATAATTTTTTGTTTAATTACAATTACAGATTCGTCAAGCGTTTCTATTCTTTCTAAACGAACAATATAGGATCTGTGAACACGCAAGAATTTATCGGGCGAAAGCTTGCTTTCAATACCCTTCATGGTATTGTGAACTATGTATTTGCTGTCTTCGGTATTAATAACTATGTAGTCGCCAAGGGCTTCAATCCAATATACTTCACTGGCTTTTATTTTTACCAACCTAGAATCTACACGCACGTAAATATCTGCATCATCATCGTGTGTATCGTTGCTTTGTTTGTAAATCTCTCTTGCTTTGTTTACGGCTTTTGAAAATCTGGCATAGTCAAAAGGTTTAAGCACATAGTCAACCACGTTGTATTCAAAAGCTTCAATGGCATGTTCTTTCTTAGAAGTAATAAGAATTACCATTGGTGGCTTGCTAAGTGATTTAATTAAATCCATACCTGACATTTCTGGCATTTCAATGTCTAGAAATATTACATCAACTTCTTTTTTGGCCAAGAAATTAGATGCTTGAATACCATCTTCACATTGGGCTAAGCTTTCAAGGTTATCGGTTTTATCTACAAAATTTTGAATAATGTTTCTAGAAAGCTCTTCGTCGTCAACTATTATAGATTTTAATACGGCCATTAGAGAAATATTTAATCCAGTTCTGTCCTTGCGAGCCGAAAATATGAAACATTCATCGACAAACGATATTTTTCTTTCTATAAATTACTTTTCTGCCGAGATAATTTGCCTAAACGATTTGAATTCACCGAACGCAGATTGACATTCATCCCAAACGTCTTCCATAATTTCATGTATGGTCATGATGTCTTTTTTAATGGCAAAATCTTCAATAGAGCCTACTTTTTGGGTAAGATGTTCGAGCCCAACATAGGTAAAAGTGGGCTTTAATTTATGAGCCATCATTTTAATATAATCCCAGTCTTGCTGGTCTATTGCAGTTTTTAATTCGGTAATATATTCAGGGGTTCGTTTTAAAAAGATATCAATTAACTGTTTCATGAAAACAGGATCGTTGCCGGCAAACTTTCTGATTTTTTTGTCGTCAATGGTTTTAAAATTATTTGTTTGAGGCGTATCCTGTTTCATTTTGTTAGCTTCTATTAGAAGTTTTATTTTTTGATATAAATCTTCAGAGTTTATGGGTTTTAGTAACAAATCGTCTAAATGCTCATCAAATTCTTCTGTAAATTCAGAATCTACCCTAAAAGCATATAATGCCAAAATTGGCAACCCTGCTATTTCTTTTATTTGTTTTGATGTTTGAATGCCATTTAAACCAGGCATTTGAATGTCCATTAACACCAATTGATATTTTGAAGGGTGGTTTTTAATTTCATCTATTGCAAGTTGCCCAGATGTTAATGTGGTGGCAGTTGCTCCCCAGTCTTCTATTAGCTTTGATAAAACCATCAGGTTCATATCGTTGTCGTCAACCACTAAAATGTTTTGATCTTCAAGATCTTTATGTCTTATTTTTTTGAGCGATTCGTCAATGGCGTTTAAAACCACAGGAAATTCTACGGTGAATGTTGTACCTTTTCCGAGCGTGCTTTTTACCTGAATATCACCTTTAAGCAATGATATGATGTTTTTGGTAATGGCTAATCCGAGTCCGGTTCCTCCAAATTGCAGTTTAATTTGAGAATTGGCTTGCGAAAATGATTTAAATATTTTGTCGAGGCCTTTTTTATCTATTCCTATTCCAGTATCAATTATTTCTAGCCTAATTAAATGTTTAGAGCGTTTTATAGCTTGGGCAGTTACGTTTATGCTTACCGAACCTTCTGTTGTAAACTTTATTGCATTGCCAATAAGGTTTATTATTACCTGCTGAATTCTGTTCTCGTCGCTATAAATATTTATTGGAACGCTAGAATCTATGCTTAAAGTTAGTTCAATGGCTTTATTCTTGGCTTCTGCGCTAAAAGATTCTACCACGTTGTTTAACATGGCAATTAAGTTAAAGTTTGATGGCTTTAAAGTAAGTGTACCCGTTTTAGACTGAAATAAATTTAGCAAGTCGTTAATAAGCTGGTTAAGGCCTTTCGAAGATTGCTCAAGTGCAGCAATTGCGCGGTTCTTTTTTTCTTCTTCATGGCTGCTCTTAAGCATATCTAGAAGGCCAACAATATTGTTAAGTGGTTTTCTAATTTCATGCGCGGTAAAGGCCAAAAACTCTTCTTGCGATTTTGCTTCTGATATGGTTTTGCTCTTACTTTCTTTAAGCTGGTTTTCTTTCTTTTTTTCGTTGGTAATGTTAAACTTAACTAGAAATGTGTATTTGAGAGATTGATTGTATGGATCGGTAAAGTATAGAATGTTGATATTGTACCAGTTGGTTTTTCCTAATGGTGTAATTTCTTTTATTTCTTGAAGGCTGTAGCCTTTATTAGTGCCAGTTTGTAGTTCGTTAAAGTTCTTGTGTAGGTGGGCATATTCCTTTTCTAAATTAAGCTCCTTACCTACTATTTCGTGGAGTTTTATATTGTTCTCTTGTAGAAATAAATTATTGGCAAAAACCACGTGGCTTTCGCTGCCATTTTTACTTCGAGTCATAATGATCTCGGCTGGATAATTTAGAATTATGGCATTTAACATGCGTGCCATTCGGTTTATTACCCTTGTATCAATGGCTTTCTTAATTCTATGAGTTAGCAGATCACTTGCCGTTTTTTGGTCAGATGTATCAACAATATCGTAAACGCCGGCGTTAAATATTTCTGAAAGATTTAAGTGGTGTAGCCCATTACATAATAGAATTAAATGAACATGGGGCATTAGCTGTTTGGTTTTCTTTAAACCGGCTAAAGTATCGTCGTCAGTTACTACAATAGAATAGTAGTGTTTTGACAGTTCTTCTTCAAATTCGCTATATGAATTTACCTGTTTAAATCTTAAATCATGAATTCCTTCAATTGCTTTTTCAATGCTAAGTAGATACTCATTTTTAATAGTCAGGGAGAGAAGGAATCGCATAAAGTAGGTGCTGCTGAGCAAGTTATTTCCTGCGAAGAAATACCACGAACTTCTCATTAAAGAACAATTCGCCGAATTTCCGTTGAATTTCGTGCGCGAACTCAAACTCAAATCCTTTGTGAATTTGCGAGTTTATTTCTTGCTTGTCAAAGTCCATACCGCGCAAATACAATATGCCCCTAGGTTTACCATCTATTTCGCCTGGTTTAATGTTTTTCCAAACCCAGTTAGTAAACACTGGCAAACGGGTTACCGCGCGAGAAACTACATAGTCGAAATTACCTTTTAAGTGTTCGGCTCTAATTTGTTGTGCTTTTACATTTTCTAAACCTAGTTGTTGCGCAAATTCTGCTACAGCATCAACCTTTTTCTTAATAGAGTCAACCAATAAAAACTCATGCAGCGGATACATAATGGCAAGCGGAAGCCCAGGAAAACCCCCACCGGTACCAATGTCTAAAATACGGGCAGATTTGTTAGTGGGTAAATAGCCATAAAGCGCTAAAGAATGCAATAAGTGGTGCGTTTCTACATTCTCAGTATCCTTTCTAGAAATGAGGTTAACCACTTCATTTTTGGCTAAAATTAGCTCGTGTAGTTTAGCTAGCTTTTCATGTTGCTGATCAGAAAGCGTTAGGTATTTCGAAATGACTTCAAGTTGCATTACCATTTTCTTTTTGGTGGGTTTAGTAAGCCCATTAAACTAAAAGTAGGTAGCAAAATGAGTTGATATACTATCTGTAGAAATGCAAAGGCATACCAGGCCTTAAACATTTTAAATTTTTGTTGAAGTACCAATGCCAACATGGTCCAAAGCAGCAAAATGGCAAAGGCCAAACAAGGTATGAGATAGGCAAATGGTTGGCTAAAAATCCAAATTATTAGAATGGCAAATGCGGCAACTTGTGCAAACCATATAGTGCCTAGTAATAATTTATCTAACAGTCTATAATGTGCGCTAGCAGCCAAATGCCTTTGTTTTTGTTGAAGCCAGTTTCTAAAATTGTTTTTTGGTTTGCTAAGTATCTGGCCTGGTTCCATTATAGTGATGTTGGTGTTTTTGGCATTAGCTATTTCTTGAATTAGTAAATCATCATCACCAAAAGGAATATGCATGTGGTTAGCAAAACCCTTGTTGTCAAAAAAAAGTTGTTTTCTGTAGCTAAGGTTTCTGCCCACGGCCATGTAAGGCCTGCCTAATATAGCTAACGACAAATATTGCCATGCCACCCAAAAGGCTTCAAATCGAATAAAAAGATTTAAAACACCCTTGGCAGGCTCATAAGGCGAGTAGCCCAGCACAATTTTCTTAGTGTCTGAATGTTGGCTTCCGATATGCTTAAGCCATTCATTAGAAATGGGTCGGCAGTCAGCATCTATTAGTGCTACTATTTCGTGTTTTGCTTTTTTAATGCCCATGGTTAGCCCAAATTTCTTTCCTGGTCTAAGTTGCAGTTGGTCATCATTTAGCGATACGAAAGATAGTTTTTCATGTTGCTTCTCATATTCAAAAAGCCAGTCATGTGTTCCGTCATATGATCGGTCGTTAACAACAACCACTTCAAATTCATGATAATTTTGA
>JAGQWA010000186.1 GCA_020437725.1 Bacteroidota bacterium
TGGTTTCAATCCTTATTCTGTCTGGATTCTAAATGGATGATTCACATACTGCTGAAAGTCCCTGCTCGAATTAAGTTTCAATCCTTATTCTGTCTGGATTCTAAATGGATGTAGATTCACGACGTAATATTTGCTTCTCTTGTTTACGTTTCAATCCTTATTCTGTCTGGATTCTAAATGGATGACTGGACAATTTTTGTCCAAATTCCACAAGTTCATTGGTTTCAATCCTTATTCTGTCTGGATTCTAAATGGATGCATTAACCTATCAAGGCCAACGTTGGCCGTTAAATCAGTTTCAATCCTTATTCTGTCTGGATTCTAAATGGATGAAAGCAATTCTTGCTCTCCTCTATCCCAACTATCAAGTTTCAATCCTTATTCTGTCTGGATTCTAAATGGATGATCATGCTTCGAAAATGCCCCACAATTTCAGTTTGTGTTTCAATCCTTATTCTGTCTGGATTCTAAATGGATGCATAAAGATGAAACCATTAACCAGTTTTTGGAGCAGAGTTTCAATCCTTATTCTGCCTGGATTCTAAATGGATGGTTGTCAACCCACCTACAAAAAGTAGCTCTACTTCGTTTCAATCCTTATTCTGTCTGGATTCTAAATGGATGGCTTAATGTTTAATTGATTAGAGAGCCCCCTTCATTGTTTCAATCCTTATTCTGTCTGGATTCTAAATGGATGCGCTCCCAGGTGTCGGGCTCAATTACCTGCCACAAGGTTTCAATCCTTATTCTGTCTGGATTCTAAATGGATGTCGATTTTTTGGCTTATCTGCTCATTATTAGTTACTTGTGCCAATCCTAAAAAAGCTATCTGTTGTGTTTTCAAGATGTAAAAGATCGTTTTTGAGAAGCTTTTCTTCTTTGTTCCGTATTGTAGGTGTTTAGTTATCAATGGCTACAGTGTTGTTTTTTGGCATTACAGAATAATTTTCTCTATGGCTTACTGTATGCATATGTTTCTGTAGGTGCAATTTAAACATCGTTTTTTAAAGCTAGTAGCTTTTGGAAAATGGTTTTGGCCAATAATTTTACTCATGTTTTCTATGGCGGTTGTTAATTCATTTTTGTCTTTTTCTTTTATTTCTATTTCAACCAATTTGTTGGCACTGCGGGTATAAACCAAAAAGCCTTTTTCTACTGGTTTGCTATAATTATATTCAATAAGCAAGGCATAGGCTATTAGTTGAATTTTGTAGGTGTTGTAAACCTTGTTGTTCCATTCTGCAAATTTGTAGTCGAGCGGGGCTAAGCTTTGGTTATTTAGCTGTAACACTTCGTCAACCTTGCCCCTTAGGCCAGGCATGCCCAAATATTGGTCTTGCCATTTGGCTATAACCCCAATTTTTTTACGTAAGTAATCTTTGTTTTGTTCTAATTTTTGGTTGTGAACCTCGCGGCCTTTTTGCACTTTGTAATATTTATCTTCTTGTTGTGGAACCCTAAGCACATATTCAAAATATGTATAGCGTGGGCAGTACAAGTATTCTATAATTTGTGATGGATAAAAGTTGAAAATGTGGCTCAAAAAAACAAGGCTTTAATTTCGTCTGTTACTAGTTTTTGATCAAAAGCTTGGCCTAACATGGCACAAGTTTTTAGCTCATCTTTACTCATATTAAAAAGGTAAACCTTATCGGTTTTTTCGTCTATAAGGTCTTCAATTATTAGGGTTAACTCATCTTTTACATTTCGATTTAGAGCGCCTAAAAAGCATGAGTATTGCACCCTGTATAAACCTGCTTGTTTGCAGGCTTTGGCAATTTTGTTTCTGGCCTTGTCTTTTTTAATATCGTAGAGCACCCAAACAATCATGAGTCTTTAATTAAACTATTGGCAAAAGAGTGGGCATCTTGCTGCATGGCATTGAGGCGGGTTTGGTGCCTGCCTTTGTATTTTATGTGCTCGCTGTCAAGATACTCAAGGTAGGGGTTAACAAAAAATGCCTTACCAATTTCGTTTAGGCTTACGCCTGTTTCTGTGAATGTGAAATGCGATTTATTGAGTTTTTTACCAGTAAACAAGCGGGTAACAAATCGTTCAGCATGTATTCTATAAGGTTCAATAAAGTCGTACACTAAGCTTAAATGGTTATAGTCGTCGCGATGCATAAAACCCACATAGGGATCTAGCCCGGCAAGCATAACGGCCCGTTCGGTTTTGCTATACAACACACCGTAGGCATAATTTAGCAAGGCATTAAAAGCATCTTTTGCGGGCCTAAAACTTCGGCCATCAAATGCAAATTCTTTGGGCATTACATTGGCAATTGCGCCAAAGTAGTGTCGGCCAGCGCTGCCTTCAAAGCCCCGCATTTGTTCTTCTACTTGTTTTACAGTATTGGCTTGGCAATTTTCTATTTTGCTTTTTAGGCTAAGAATAGCATCTATTTTTTCGGTAATTAGTGGCACTAAATTGCTGCGGTGTTTTTTAAGATCGTGCAAAAAGTCGCATTGGTTTTCTAGCTTTTGGCTAAGCCATTTTTTGGTCCAATGCAAACCCACATTATTAAGAGATGCTTCTAATTGCCTCTTGCGAATTTTGGTAGTGCTGCCCAATTTACTGTGCCAAAACCTACCAATGGGTTGCCCATCTCTTTCAACTATTATAATGTCTATATTGTGCTTTAAAGCAAGGGCTACAGCATCGGTGCTAAGTGCTGTGCCTTTACTCATAATAATAGAGGTTACTTTTTGGGCCGTTAGGTGGTTTATTTTAAGTTCTTTAGAAGCTTCTTGTTTGGTTTTTATTTCAAACATTTCTTCTTTTACATGCACATAAGCGCCATAGCTGTTTACAAAGAGTTGCATTTAAAACTTTTTTATGGTGCCAAAACCACGGCTAACCGATTTGCCTATACCTATATGATTTGGCAAAACCACATTGCAAACAAAAGAACCTGTAAAAACCAGCATTTTTTGGTTTTTAAATAGGGTCGACTTTTCAGCCACTTCTACTTGTGCCATAAGCCGCTCTTGTTCTAACAACATGCAATTAAAGCTCTTTAAAAAGGAAAGGAGGTTACCAATTAATAGGCGGTTTAGAAATTCATTTTTTTCGGCTGGTAATTTTATGTTTAAATAGGCTATATGGTTTTGTTGGTTGAGCGCCATCCATAGGGTTTCAAATTGGTATTTGTGCAAAGTTGTGGCATAGCCTATTTCAGTTTGGCTAAAGCTTATGTCTTTGGCATTTATGGCATAGCTACGTTGGTTTATGTTTATTTCTTTTAGCTGTGTAAATAGTTTGGTGAGCAGTTGGGCGCCCTCGTCAAGTCCAATAAGTGTTGGCACTTGGTTTAGCACTTTGTATTGTACCAAAGGGTATCGCATTCTGTATGTACCATCTTCAAGGTGGTTGTGTAGTAGGGGAGAGTGCTCTTTAAATACATTGCCAAACCATCCCCTTAGTTTATGGGCGTCTCTTGTGGCCAGTTTTATTTCTGGAAACTGAATTTGGCAAATGGGGAGGGTTGTGGGCATTTTATTTAATTAAAACTGAATGGCTGAATTGCTTGTTTCATTATCACGATTAAAACCTGTTTCTTGATTGTAATATTCAAAGCTCAGTCCTGGATGAATCCAAAGTATGTTCTCTGACAATTGGCTGTTTTCTTTTTGAAGCTCACCAACTAAATACAAGTAGCTTGGAACAGCAATTATGCGCTGATGAAATGCTCTTTTAAATTTTAAATCAAAGTCGGCTTTGGTTATTTCATCCTTTCTTAGTGCTTCAAAGCCTTTTCTAGCTGCCGTTCCTTCATGATCATTTTCTTGCTCTACAAAAATTGAAACGCCATTATTTGACTCTTCAATTATCTTGAAATCACTAACCGATTTTATTTCAGGTTTTTGATCTTCGGACCTAGAATACCTAAGGTTTTTCATCGCGTCAAAAACTCCTTTTGAAAGCTCAAATGATGTAATTGAATTGTCTGATAGGTTGTCAAAATATGTTTCTACAAGAGACAAATAGTCCTTTTCAAACACTTCTTCATTTAGTAATAGGGCATACTTAGCCTTTTGATAAGTTGCGCTGCCATAGATTTTAAAGCAATCGCCAAAGTCTATAATGTGCAAGGATGCGCCCATTCTATCTGTATCATTTTCTCTATTTACCCTTCCAGCAACCTGTACCATAGAATCTATTGGGCCTAAATCTCTAAAACCCATGTCGAAGTCTAAATCAACTCCCGCTTCTACGACTTGTGTTGAAACGAGAATACAAGTTTGTGTTTTAAGTGATTCTTTAATTTGAGAAATACGAGCTTTCCTTTCATAGGGTGTAATATTGGTTGACAAATAATGAAACTCCACTTTTGAGTCTTTCAACTTTTCTTTTAGTAGGTCAAAAATTTCTATTGACCTACTCACTTTGTTCACTACCACAAGGCAGCTTTTGGAATCATCCCAATACTTAAAAAATAGCTCTACAAAAGATTCGTTATTTACTTTATCTGCAATATGTGGCACTATTTTGGTACGGTTGAAACAGGCGAATACTTCACTGGCATTATCTAACAACGCCAGTGGTTTTTGCATTTCAGATTCAAAACTTATATCGAGCTCACGTTGCATAAGTTCAAAAATTTTAGGCTGTGTAGCTGTCATTATAAGTACCCTTGCATTCATAAATTTGGTGAGATAAAGCAATGCTGCACCAATTACGGGCAGCTTCTCTAAAGCAAGAGTTTGTACTTCATCGAGTATGATGATAGAGTCGGCTAAATGATGAAACTTTTTGAGAAGTTTATTTCTATTGCCTACTAGGGTTTCAAACAATTGAACAAAAGAAGTAATTACCACATCGCTTTGCCAAGTATCCCAAGCCATGCGTTTTTGCGGATAATCTTTCTGAGAGTCATTAATTGATTCATAAGATTTAGGGTCTCTGCCAAACACATCGGCATATTGATAATGTGCTAGTATTTTACCTTCACGAAGCGTCTTTTGATATTCGCTAAGCCCTTGCTCTATGATATTGATAAATGGCAAGCCATAAATAATTTGAGGTAAATGACCTTCTGATTTTTCAATTTTAGCCCTAAGCTTTAGCGCAAAATCTAGCGAAGACATGGTTTTGCCAATACCTGTTGGGGCAGCTAGAGTGAAGATCCGTCTTTCAAGGATGTCATTTCTTTCAAGTTGAGTAACTACTTGATTCCGAACGTAATTGCGTAATTCATTTTGACTGCACTGTAATAATGGCTGCTTAGGAAGCTCAGGTTTGCCAAAACTAGGTCTATCATCAACAGAATTGGGATTGATTTGAACGCGATGATAAGGAGCAGTATCAGATGCATCAAGTTTGTCAGCTTCTATTAAGAGAGAAAAGAGATAGTTGACTATGAAATAGTGCTCTATGGATGTTTTACCTTTTAGGTGTTTTTTGAAAATTGCCTTTTGCTGAATGTATGGGGTGTCTTTAATGTTGGCTAAGTCAAAAGCGAAATGTTCTCTGAGTTCGCTTAAATCATTTAAAACCGCTACTTGCTTGGGTAAATTTTGGCTTTCTGCAATTCTGTATTGTTTATCATCAGGACGAATTACTTTCTCAATATTTAGAAGATTGCTATGGTGTAGCTTAACTAAATAATAGCCCAAAATGGCAAGTTCAGGATCATTTTCAAAATGATTGTAAATGGTTTGCGCACCAATGTTTGAGTGAGTCTTTAGGTAAATATCAACAGATTTGATTCCTAAAAGGTAGTCTTGAAAATAGCTAGTGTATTTACCTAAATCATGAAGCCAACAAATGGCATTTAGCAATTTTTTATCATCTAGGGATTTAAAATTTGTGTTTTGCGAATAGGATGAGAAAGCTTTTTCTCTAACTCCAACTAGGTGGTTAATCAGAAGTTTAGAGCCTTTTCTTTCCCCATTAGCCAACTCTTTACTATGCGAAAACACCAACATACTCTAAAAATTGAATGTTTTCTTCATTGGTATCGCCGTTTTGAAGTTGGCAATATGTGCCGTTTATTACAGCTTTAAAAGGCTGGTCAATAGTCGCAAAAAGCACCCTGTTCATTCCTCTAATTTCACGCCCTTTTTCGCCACCAATAAAATCTGCTGGCAATAGCTCTTCTTCAATATGATTAAAATTGAAAAGTGCGTTTTCGTCAAAATCTATTTCACCAACTTGTTCGCTATTGCAGGCTGAATGCATGGTTACCCATTCATTTATAACTTTTCGTTCAAGCGCATTTGTTGTTTGCACATTAGAAATAAATGCCGAAAAGCCCGCAATTCCAAGACTGATATTATAATGCCTTTCATTAGAGAATAAAGTTGACTTTAAACTCTCATACAATTGAGCATCATCTCCTTTGGCAATATAGATTCTGTATTTAACTGAATCACTTTTTAAGTCATTTCCTGTAATCACTTCAAATGGCGTTTGCACCCTACCTCCTGAGCCCCTAAAGCCATCTTTACTGATGAGCTTAAGGAGATTTAATCTATGAAATGATTTTTTGAGATTACTTAATACCCGTACACCAATCTTAATATGTTCGTATTGATAATCTTGATAATAGG